>CAZHVH010000141.1:1438-7946 GCA_964535855.1 uncultured bacterium | reverse complement strand
TGATCATGACGATCGCCGTCTTAGCGCTGCCGCCTGCCATGGAGAGAAACCGTCCGGCGGTTTCATAATCCACGCCCGTAAGCTCCCCTATTATCCTCTTGGCTCTATCGACCAGCTTCAGGTTCCACGCCTGAACGTCCACCATCAGGTTGTCATATACTTTGCCGAGCCTGATCATGGAGATGGTGGTGATCATGTTGAGGATGAGCTTGGTGGCAGTTCCGGCCTTCAGCCTTGTGGATCCGGTGATGATCTCCGGTCCGACGATCGGCGTGATGAAGTGATCGACGTATTCCCTGGTCTCCTCAAACGGAGGGGTACAGCATAGGAAGATGGTCTTTGCGCCTATCCGATGTGCCTCCTTAAGGGCGCCTAGGACGAAAGGCGTTCTGGCGCCGGTAGCTATGCCGATGACCACATCCCTGGAGGTGACACAGTGGTTTCTGATGGCCGCGGCGCCGTCCTCGGGATGATCCTCCGCCCCCTCGACCGCCCTGTGAAGCGCCTGATATCCGCCGGCGATTATCCCCTGAACCATGGAGGGAGCCGTGCCGAAGGTGGGCGGACATTCGGAGGCGTCCAACACGCCCAGCCTGCCGCTCGTGCCCGCCCCGACGTAGAAGAGCTTGCCTCCCCCCTTGAAGGTATCGATCACCATCTCCACCGCTTGGGCGATCTCCTCCCGCTGCTTCCTCACGGCCTCCAGCATGGTCTCCTCCTCTTGGAGGAAGATATCGATTATCTCCGGCACGCTGCGAAGGTCGATCCCCTTAGACCTGGGATTTCGCTCCTCGGTTATAAATCTCATCACACCTCAAACCCTAAGCTTTTAAGCCATGTAAGGGCGATCAACGTGTGGCCATAAGGATTGGGGTGAACGCCATCCTCCGTCCATCTGAACCCGGGCCTGGAGAGAATCGCCCTCCTGAAAGCCCTGTTTACGGGAACCAGTATCGCATCATAGTTCCTGGCAAATCCCCTGATAGCCTCGTTATAGGGCGATAGTACCCTGTTGGGACGATTCCCCAGCTCCTCACCGATGACCGACGTCTCCATCAGGATCAGGTTCGCCCTCGTGAACCTGAGGGTTTCCTCGATCAGCGTGCGATAGATGGCGATGAAGTCGTTGAGGGGCACCGCCATATGAGGCCGTCCGTCGAACCTCCTCCACACGTCGTTTATGCCGATAGATATGGAGACCCAATCGGGCTTCAGATCTATCACATCCTCCTGCCATCTCTCCCTCAGTTCGACGATCCGGTTGCCGCCGATCCCCTTGTTGATGAACTGGATCTTTCTGTCGGGATAGGCGACGGTGACAAGGGTGGCGATGATCGAGACGTAGCCATATCCCAGACCGTTCGGATCCCCATCCCTGCCGGCGTCGGTTATACTATCGCCGATGAACACCACCCTTTCCCCATTCCGGATGAGAAATCCGTCCATTTTCAGCCCTTCCTTTATTCCATGACATCCCAGATTATACTCGGCCATTTACCGTCATTTGGCCGTGGCTTCGAGCATCCTGTTGAGCGCAAGGCCGGCGTAATGCTTGACCTCATCCGATATCTTCACCACGTTCACCTCGCCCAGGTGTTCCAACGTGTAAAGGAGGTTGCGTAGGTTGATCTTGTACATGTTCGGGCAGAGCGACCTGGAAAGTTCGACGACGGTTTTGTCCGGATTCTCATAGGCCAGCCGGCTGACAAGGTTTATCTCGGTGCCTATGACCGTGGTTGAGCCGGCGGGAGCCTCTTCGACGAACCGGACGATGAAGGCCGTGGAGCCGTTATAATCTGCGAGATTGACCACATCCTCCACGCATTCAGGATGAACCACGATCTTGCCATCGGGATATCTCCGTCTGGCCCTCAGGATGTGGTCGACCGTGAACCAGATATGCACGTGGCAGTGGCCGCTCCAGAGGATCAACTTCGCCCTTCTGATCTCCTCCTCGCCGTTACCACCCAGCTCAGGCTGGGTGAAATCCCAGATGATCCTCTCATCCCTGGGTATCCCCATCACGTTAGCGGTGTTCGTGCCGAGATGTTGATCGGGCAGGAAGAAGAGCTTTTCCTTTTGGGAGAAGGCCCATTCGAACAGCTTCAGGGCGTTCGACGACGTGCAGGTAGCCCCTCCGTGTCTTCCCACAAACGCCTTGACGTCGGCGGAGGAGTTGACGTAGGTGACGGGGATAACCCTGTCCTGCCCGCAGATCTCCGTTATCTGCGCCCATGCCCTCTCCACGTCCTCCAGATCGGCCATATCGGCCATCGGACAGCCGGCGGTCGGTTCGGGATGTTGGACCACCTGATTTTCGCCGGCCAGGATAGCTGCGCTTTCGGCCATAAATTTGACGCCGCAGAACACGATATATCTGGCATCCTTCCGCTCGGCGGCGTTTCGGGAAAGTTGAAGGGAGTCACCGCGGTAATCCGAAAGCTCGACTATCTCCCTACGTTGATAGTGATGTCCTAGTATCACCAGTTCATCGCCCTTCCGGCGTTTGATCTGGCGTATCCTCTCCACAAGTTCAGCGTCCTCACCGCTCATGGATGCATCCATGACTATCACCTCCGTTTTCTCATGGCGTCGGCGTAAAGCGGCGACATCATCCTAAGCCTCTCGACCACCTCGGCCACCTTTTCGACCGTGTAATCCATCTCCTCCTCGGTGTTGCCCGAGCCGAGGGAAAACCTGACCGAGCCGTGTGCGAGTTCCGGCGGAACCCCCAAGGCCATCAAAACGTGGGACGGCTCGAGCGATCCGGAGGTACAGGCCGATCCGGTCGAGACGCATATCCCGTGCATGTCCAACCCCAGAACGATGCTCTCGCCCTCGACGAACTCAAAGGAGAGGTTTATCGTGTTCGGGATTCGGTTTTGAGGATGCCCGTTTTGACGGACGAATTCCACCCTTTTCATTATCCCCTCTTTGAGCCTTTCGGAGAGCTTCCAGAGGTGTTCCCTCTCCCGATCCATATTTTTGAGGGCGAGCTGGGCGGCCTTACCGAGTCCCACTATCCCGGGCACATTCTCGGTTCCGGCCCGCCTGTTCCGTTCGTGATGTCCGCCGTGGATGAGCTTCTCAAGTCTCATCCCCCTGCGGACGTAGAGAGCGCCCACGCCCTTCGGACCGTAGATCTTATGGCCCGAGAGCGATAGCAGGTCGACCTGAAGCTCATCCACACTGAGAGGGATCTTCCCGACGGTCTGAACGGCGTCCGTATGCAGCGGGATCCCCCTCTCCTTGGCGATCCTTCCGATCTCCTCAAGCGGCTGAATCGTGCCGATCTCGTTGTTCGCGTGCATGATGGTTATCAATATGGTCCTGTCGGTTATCGAGTCGACGAGCTGGTTCAGATCCACCACTCCGTATTCGTCCACCCTCAGATACGTCACCTCAAACCCTTTCCTCTCCAGATACTTACATGTGTTGAGCACGGCGTGGTGTTCGATGGCCGAGGTGATTATGTGGTTTCCCTTATCCTTGTTGAGAAAAGCCACACCTTTGATGGCGAAGTTATCGGATTCCGTTCCGCCGCTCGTGAAGACTATCTCCCTCGGATCGGCGCCGATCAGCTCCGCCACCTGTTCGCGGGCCTCATCTATCGCCTCTCGAGCCTCACGCCCGTATGAGTGGACGCTGGAGGCGTTGCCGAACTTATCCCTGTAATAGGGAAGCATCGCCTCTAAAACCTCAGGATGAACGGGCGTTGTGGCGTTGTGGTCGAGATATATCCTCTCCATGCTATCGCCTCCTAGACTCCTCTGTTTCCGGTATATCTCTCCTTATGCCTGACCTCCCCCCTCGCCGTAACCCTTATCCCGGGCTCCTCCGCGATCGGGCATTTGTTCTCGCATATGCCGCATCCGATGCAGAGATCGGTCACCACATATGGGAGAAGCACCTTGATCACCCTATTGGTTTTCTGCTCGAATACCTCCGTCTCCCAGAACTTGATCGCCTTTTCGGGCACCGGGCAGTGTTCCTCGCAGACCAGGCAGTTTATGTGTTCGTTCCACGGATAGCACTTGTTCTTGTTGAAATGCGCCGTGCCCATCTTGAACTTCTGCTTCTCCTCCATCGACAACTTCCTTATGGCGCCAGTCGGACAGACCTGGCCGCAGGTGTTACATTCATATTCGCAGTATCCGATCTTTGGCACGATTATGGGCGTTCCGATCGCCTCCACCCCTCCCTGAAACAGGGCAGGCTGAAGGGCGTTCGTCGGACACGCCTTCATGCATTCGGCACATCGGATGCATTTGTCCAGAAACTGCTCCTCCGGAAGTGCCCCCGGCGGCCTTATCAGAAACGGATTGAAGTTCTTCTCCTGAACCTTGAGTTTCATTACGGGCAACGCCAGGGCTCCCAAAGCGGCGGCTTTGACGAAGTTCCTGCGGGATGTAGCCAACCCCTCGGGAGCGAACTCCCTCTCCTCCTTCCTAAAAGGGGAGGCGAGCTTGAAGCTTATCGCGCCGGTGGGACATACATACTGGCAGGTGAGACACAGCGTGCACTCCTGAGGATGATATCCTCTCGGGTTTTCGGTTATGGCCGCCATCCTGCATTCCCTCTGACATCTGCCGCAATCGATGCATTTCTCGGGATCGACGATCCTGCGTATCAGGCTGAACCTGGCGCAGGCGCCGAAAAAAGCGCCTAAAGGACAGAGATAACGACACCAGAACCTGGGATGATATCTGACCATAAACAGAATGGCGGCGAAGATCAGGAAGAAGAGGAATTGAAGCTGAAAGACAGGCTGTTCCTCAGGCAGGAATCTATCCCTGAGGAAACCGTAGATCGGCTCGGATATCCTGTTTACAACAGGAACGCGGTAGAGAGGGCCGAGCGATAGATCTATAACCTTGCTCAGATACGGATAGATCAGGATGCCATAGCTCCTGGTCACGATGCTTATCGGGTCCATCAGCCACAGGAGCTGCGTGCTGAAGAGGGCGGCGGCGATGAGGAAGATCAAAACGTAGTATTTGAAGTTCCTCAAACCTCGCGAGTGTTTTATGGGAACCTCCCTCTTGGGTTTCCTGCTCTTTGGACGCATGATCCTGTCCACGAGATCGAGCGTGGTGCCTAAGGGACAGATCCAATTGCAGAAAAACCGACCTAATAGAAAGGTGAGAACGGTAAGCCCTATGGCGAAGATGAACCTTTCGGCCAGCACAGATCCGGATCGGGAGGATATAGAAGTAAGAAATCCGGCCAGCGGATCGAATCTCAGAAAGAGGTCCCTCGGCACGACCGGCTCCTCTCCTTCGAAGATGTAACCCGTCCTGATTATCAGCCAGAGGAAAAGAAGGAAGAATCCGAGCTGAACAGCTCGCCTCAACGTGATGGCTCTGAGGAGCCATCTTCTGATCTTTCCCAGCATAGGTCCTCCCTTCAGATCTTGATCTTCCTGATCTTGAGCTTGTCCAAGCTAATCTCCCCTACACCCATCCTATGGGCATTTCTTATATATCCGATATCCTCCCCTTTCAATCCGAAAAGGGTCGAGCCGAGGGAGTCGACGGCCACGATGTCGGTACCTATTATCACCTTCTTGGTCAACCTCACGTCCTGTAAGCTGCCGCCCGTCGGGCCATGTGCGATCAATATCCTGTAGGCGTCGAGTATGTCAAGATTTGGTTTTATCCTGGTGGCAAGATCGGCCAGATTCTGATGCAGGTTAGGATGTAACGCCCCTCTTTCGCCGCCGAGTATACCCATCAGGTTTTTGATCGCCATCGTTAATCTCGCGGCGGTATGGTGCTTGGCTATCGGGACGTTTATCAATACGTCCGCCTCGAGAGCTTCGGTGAACATAGGCCAGGATTTGATGTTCTCCCCTTCAGGTATCGCCACCTCTTTGATCTTTCTCTCGTCCGGATAGATCACCTTTGCGCCGGCCTTCTTAGCGGCCTTCTCTATCCCGCTGCGACGGTATGTCATCCGGGGCGATTCGCAGGGGATGTCGAAGACCTTAACCTGCTTCGCCCCGGCTTCCAGGCACATCCTCACGACCTCAGCCACCACATCAGGATTGGTGGTGGCGGCCTGTTTCGGCCTCCTGTTCCAGGCGATGTTGGGTTTGACGGCAACGACGTCTCCCTTTTTAACGAACCTCCCCATGCCTCCTATCGCCTCGACGGCCTTTCGGACGATTTGGGCGGGATCATCACCCTCGACCAGGACGAGGTCGGGATACGCTCCCTCCGCGGCACCTATTTTAACCAGCGCGGGAGCAGCATAAGCTGCCAAGCCGCCTATAGCGGCTTTTTTGATAAATTCTCTCCTTGAAACCCTTTTCGGCATTTGATCTATCCCCTCCTTAGCCTATTATCAGCCTCATTTTCTCCTGGAACTCCTCGATAGATGAGGACTTCAGCGCCTGTCTGTGCAGCATCTTCAGCGCCTCTGTGTCCTGTATCTCGTTTATCTGTCTCATCAGCCTCAGGGGAACCGTCTCGAACTTCACCTCAAGCGTCTCAAGCAACATCTGACG
>CAZHVH010000141.1:0-1338 GCA_964535855.1 uncultured bacterium | reverse complement strand
TGCCCACAAACCTCCTCAGCATAGACTCCTTGCCGTATTGTATCACAACCTTCGCAGCCACATCGTATCGCATCTTCCTATCCGCCGATATTCCCCTTCAGATATGCCTCGATGAACATATCTATCTCGCCGTCCATGACGGCATCCACATTCCCCGTTTCAACTCCTGTTCTCAGATCCTTAACCAGTTTATAGGGATGGAAGACATAGGATCTGATCTGATTTCCGAATGCGATATCCTTCCTCTCGCCCCGCAGTTTAGCCAGCTCCTCCTCCTGTTTCTGTCGGTAATATTCGTACAGCCTGGCCTTCAGCACCTTCATCGCCAGCTCGCGGTTTCGATGTTGCGATCGCTCGCTCTGACACTGGACGGTTATGCCGGTGGGTAGATGGACGATTCTGACGGCGGAGTCGGTCCTGTTGACGTGTTGTCCTCCGGGTCCTCCGGCGCGGAAGGTATCTATACGTAGATCCTCATCCTTGATCTCCACGTCCACCTCGTCCTCGATCTCCGGTATAACCGATACGGAGGCGAAGGAGGTATGACGGCGTTTGTTGGCATCGAAAGGGGATATCCTGACAAGCCTGTGTACGCCCGATTCGGCCTTGAGGTATCCGTAGGCGTAATCTCCAGATACAAGCAGCGTGACGCTCTTTATCCCCGCCTCATCCCCGGGAAGCAGATCCAGAACTTCCACCTTATATCCCTTGCGTTCAGCCCATCTCTGGTACATCCTCAGCAGCATTGAGGCCCAATCCTGTGACTCCGTTCCGCCTGCTCCCGGATGTATTGAGAGGATGGCGTTGTTCCTGTCGTGTTTTCCGCCGAGCATGAGCTTCAGCTCCAGCTTATCGAGGTCCTGTGATATGGCCTCCACCTCCTCTTTAAGTTCCCGCGCCGCCTCTTCGTCCTCCTCTTCCTCCAGCAGCTCCAACATCACCTCAGCATCGGTGAATCTCGATTCGAGCCTGTTCCAGGCCTCTACATCCTCCTCCAATCTGGCGATCTGTTGATTAACCCTGTGAGCTTCCTTAGGGTTACTCCAGAAATCGGGGGATTCGGTCTTCCTTCGAAGCCTTTTTAATTCCTCCGTCTTGCCCTCTACGTCAAAGATGCTCCCTCAGCTCAAGCAGCTTCCTCCTCATCTCTCCGAGTTTATCCTTGATCTCCGAAAGTTCGATCAACATCCGATCACCTCTCGTCCATAGGATCTATGAAGTATTATACTGTATACATCTCCTCCATCGCAATCTCTTCAGCCGACCAGATGGGAGACATCCAGCACGTAAACCCCTCTGAATCCCTCATGCGCCGAGTCTATACAGACCATCCTCCCA
>CAZHVH010000140.1:6679-7970 GCA_964535855.1 uncultured bacterium | reverse complement strand
ATGATGATGACCCGTCTTATAGCGGGAAAAGCAAATGAAGGAGGTGTAAGGCTATGTCAGATCTACTTCAAACTGCATTGAAGAAGGTTGAGGAGACCGAGGTGCCGGAGGTTAACGTCGCCGCTCTGGCATACTCAGGGGGGTTAGACTCCTCATTATGCGTGGAGCTTCTGCGGAGGAAGTATAAGGCGAAAAAGATCATACCCATAATGGTCGATGTCGGTCAAGGAGAGGAGGAGATCAAAACTGGCCTCGATAAGGCCAAGGTGCTTAAGGTGGAGCCCATCCTGATAGACGCTAAGGATGAGTTCACGGAGGAGTGGATGGCGAAGGCGATCATGGCCAACTCCGACTACATGGGATATCCGGTCTCCACCTCCATGACGAGACAGCTTATCGCCCGGAAGGTGGCCGAGAAAGCCGTGGAACTGGGCGCTGATGCCCTCGTTGAGGGCTCCACAGGCAAGGGCAACGACCAGTACAGGATGCATAACGTCTTCACCATGTTCGCCCCCGGGAGGAAGATCATCGTCCCCGTCCGTGATTTCGACCTGACCAGATCCGAGGAGGAGGCGCTGTGTAGGGCTTGGGGTATCCCCGTCACCGAAACGATAGCCGGCGGAGACGATAAAACCATGTGGTGTAGATCCATCGCGAGCGGCGCTATAGATCTCAACATGGAGATACCGGATGAGGTGTGGATGTGGTACGTGCCCCCCGAAAAGGCGCCGGATGAGCCAAGGGTGGTGGAGCTCGTCTACGAAAAGGGCATACCGGTGGCCATGGACGGAAAGCAAATGCCGCTTAAGGAGCTGGTTCCAGCGCTAAACGAAATAGCCGGCGCTCACGGCGTGGGCAAGATAGACATATTCGAAGAGGGGATAATGAACCTCAAGTCCAGAGAGCTTTATGAGGCGCCGGCGGCAACCGTCATACTCAAAACCCACAGGGACCTGGAGCAGATGTGCTTGACCAAGGATGAGCTGTTGTTCAAGAAGGGCGTCGAACAGAGGTGGGCATACATGGTCTACCACGGCGAATGGTTCCATCCACTCAGGGAGGCGCTCGACGCCTTCATAGCGAAAACTCAGGAGATGGTAAAAGGAACGGTCAGGGTCAAACTCTTCAAAGGAAACGTCGACATCATATATCGGGATTCGCCGACCTCCCTCTTCTCGCCGGAGATCCGATCCATAAAGGCCGGTGGATTCGATCAGCGCACCTGCGCCGATGCCGCTAAGATCAGAGGGCTCATCTTCGAGATCCTCGCCAAGAGGCGTCAGATGATCGA
>CAZHVH010000140.1:0-6579 GCA_964535855.1 uncultured bacterium | reverse complement strand
TCCTCCGAGAGGCGGGTTCTGCTTTCCAAGTTTGAGGAGAAACTGACCGTGCAGGGTGATCTCTATGAGCTCGGATGCAATCAGTATCCCGGCGTCATCTATCCGTCGGGACACCGCCTGTTGGAGTCTTTCTGGATCGACCCGTTCCCGACATATCGATACTCAGCCGGTGGGGTCTTACTTGAAAAGGAGATCTTCGCCGTCCGTGGAGCCAATCGGACAGTGATAACCTACAGGCTGATATCAGCTCCCTCGGAGGTGGAGATCGAGATAAGGCCGATGATCGCCGGGAGAAACTTCCATCACCTCCATAGGGAAAACCTCTCCTTCAACGCCTATGTCCATTCCGTCCCGGACGGCATAATGATGGTCCCCTACGACGAGGGCTCCAGAATCTATCTCATGGCCAGGGGAATGTGGTTCAGAAAGGCCGGATACTGGTACAGAAACTTCGAATACGTCCGGGAGATGCTCAGAGGGTTGGATTTCAGGGAGGACCTCTTCAGCCCCGGATACTTCCTCGCCAAGCTCAGGCAGGGCGATGAGATCTCGATAGTCGCATCGACCGATTACCCGGAGGGTTTCGACCCTGCAAAGGCGAGGGATGAGGAGATCGATAGACGACGCGGGATAGTCGAAAATCCGCTTCTGGCCGAAAAGATCGAAAGGCTGGAGGGGATCTTCCCTTCCTCTTTCATCCGGTCGCTTTTACTGGCCTCCGATACCTTTCTGATCGAGAGATCAGCGGGATGTAAAGGGTTGATCGCCGGATATCACTGGTTTTCGGAGTGGGGGAGGGATTCCATGATATCCCTTCCGGGTTTGCTTCTCGCCCTTGGAAGGTTTCAAGAGGCGGCGGAGCTGATCAGAGGATGGGTCGGACATATGAGCAAGGGGCTCATACCGAACTTCATCCCCGAGGACGGAAACGATCCCGTCTACAACTCAGCCGATGCGACGTTCTGGCTTTTCAACGCCGTTTATCTCTACACGAGACGGACAGGCGATCTTGAGTTGATCGGGGAGATATACACGGCACTTCGTGAATCGATCGAATGGCATGTCAAAGGCACGAGATACAACATTCACGTCGATCCGGGTGATGGTCTCCTCGTTCAAGGTGAACCCGGCGTGCAACTGACCTGGATGGATGCCAAGGTGGGCGATTGGGTGGTAACGCCCAGATACGGCAAAGCGGTCGAGATAAATGGGCTTTGGTATAACGCCCTCATGGCCATCTCCTATTTCGCCGAACAGCTTGGGGAGGAAACCGATCGGCGAAGATATCGGGAGATGGCTGAGAGGGTGAAGGGGAGCTTCATGCGCAGGTTCTGGAACGGCGAGAGAAGATGTCTCTTCGACTGCATAAACGAGGATAAGGTCGACGATTCGATCAGGCCGAACCAGGTGATCGCCATGAGCTTGCCCTTCACTCCCGTCCCGCTTGAGGCGGCCTGCGCTGCGCTGGAGGTCGTTGAGAGGGAGCTTCTGACGCCTTACGGTCTGAGGACCCTCTCCCCTCAGAATTCGAGCTATAGGGGGAGATATCAGGGGGATCAGATCAGCCGTGATGGAGCGTATCATCAGGGGACCGTATGGCCCTGGCTGCTGGGCCCGTTTATCTCAGCATACGCCAGATGCCACGGGCATGAAAAGGGGTTAATCGAGAGGATAATCCGGTTCCTCGAGGCGCTGCCGGATCACATCCTGCAAGCCGGGGTGGGGACGATATCCGAGATATTCGACGGCGATCCGCCCCATCATCCCAGGGGATGTATATCCCAGGCGTGGAGCGTAGCCGAGGTGCTGAGGGTCTTGATCGAGGAGGTGGCGGCTTGCGCTCAAGGGTGATCGCCATCGTAATATACCTCATCCTCTGGGCCATAGGAAACGTATGGATCAGCAGATATTGGGCCATCATCCACAGGGGAGAGCTCAGGGTTTTGGTCTGCGTCGGGAAAGTGGTGAACATCGACTCCACGCAGAACGTCGACCAAGTTCTCAAAATGCAAGTGCTTACCGGACCGCTCAGAGGAGCGACGGTGAGCGTGGACAACAAGTTTATCGGCAGGGCCTTTGCCGATAGGATCATACACGTCGGCGACAAGCTCTTCCTTCAGATCCCGATACTCAGCCTCGATGAAAGCGGGGGGATAAGATATAAGAAGATCTATCTTGGTGATTACTTCCGAAGCGGATTTATCCTGAACATGTTGGGGAGCTTTGGATTTCTGCTTGTCCTTCTGGGAATGAAAGGGGTTCGAGCCATCTTCTCGCTGACGATAAGCGGCGCTGCGATGCTCTTTCTGCTACTGCCGGCCTTGATAAGGGGATGGCCACCTGTGCCGATCTCGCTCGCCATCTCAGTCACCGTGACACTTCTCACCTTCTTCATCGTCGGCGGCCTCAACAGGAAATCCGTCGCCGGAACGTTAGGCACGTTGGGAGGATTGCTCAGTTGCCTCCTTCTGGCCTATATCTCCTCAAAGGCCCTGCATTTCACGGGTGTGGATGTGGAGTTCGGTTTCATGAAGCTGGGGACGATACTCTGGAGGGACCAGGCCATGAAGGGCGAGATGTGGAACTTCAGGGGGATACTCCTGGCCGGGATGATGATAGGGGCTCTGGGGGCGATGATGGACGTGTGCATGGCTATAGCTTCGGCGGTGGATGAGGTCAAGAAGGCCAACCCAAGGATAGGGGTCTTTCAGGCTATAAGGTCGGGATTGAACGTCGGAAGGGATATCATGGGGACGGTCACTAACACGTTGATCTTCGCCTACCTCGGGTCGGATCTGACCCTCTTCATCCTGCCGAGCATCGTCTTCCCCCAGGCGGGAAGGGTATATCCGTTTTTGAGGGTGATAAACAGGGAATCGACGGCAGTGGAAGCGGTTCAAGGATTAGCCGGAACGATAGGATTGGTTCTGGCGATACCCATAACGGCGGCCATCGCCGGAACGCTTATAGGGTTGAGAAGGGAACTTAAGGAGGTTGCCCATGAATGAAAGGGAGATACTTGAGGGAGCAGAGGAGAGAATCGCCCGATATCGGATGGGCGAGGCCATGCTAAAGGTCATAGATGGCGGCGGCAATCCTATGGAAGGAGTGCCGGTCACCGTAAGCCAGATCAGACATGAGTTTAAATTCGGGTGCAACATCTTCCTGTGGGAAGATGAGGAGACGGAGTGGCAGATGGAATATCGGCGCAGATTCGCCGAGCTTCTTAACTACGCCACACTGCCCTTCTATTGGCCCTTTTTCGAGCCTGAGAGGGGCAGGCCACGATACGAATATATGGATAAGGTTTCGGATTGGTGTGGACAGAACGGGATAGAATGCAAGGGACATCCGCTCGTATGGAACTACTCCGCCCCCAAATGGATTCCCAAAGATCCCAACGAGATAAAAAGGCTTTCGGATGAGAGGGTGAGGGAGATCGTCTCCAGATATAAGGGGAAGATAGAGATATGGGATGTGGTCAACGAGGCGACCGATCCGTGGAGGTTCGATAATCCGATCACCGAGGCATGGAGGAGGTTCGGGCAGATATCATTCGCGGTCGAGCCCTTTAAGATAGCCAGAGAGGCGAATCCCAATGCCACCCTGCTTATCAACGACTATCGTACCGATCCGGAGTATGAAAGGGTTATAGAGGGGCTTGTGGATGAGGATGGAAGACCGGTATATGACGTGATCGGGATTCAGAGCCACATGCACGGTGGCGTCTGGAGCACAGAGAGGATATGGGAGGTCTGCGAGAGGTTTTCCAGATTCGGAGTTCCGCTTCATTTCACTGAGACCACGATCCTCAGCGGTCCCAGGGCTGAAGGGGGATGGGGTGAGACGACGCCCGAGCTGGAGGAGAGGCAGGCGGATGAGGTTGAGCGGTTTTACACCGTGCTCTTCAGCCATTCTTCCGTCGAGGCGATAACCTGGTGGGATTTCTCCGACAGAGGGGCATGGCAGGGCGCGGCAGCGGGTTTCCTGCGCAAGGATATGTCCCCTAAACCAGCCTACGAGAGGTTGATGGAACTGGTTAAGGGAAAATGGTGGACTGAGATTGAAGGCCGAACCGGCTCGGACGGTGAGCTTAAGCTGAGAGGATTTTACGGAAGATATAGGGTTGAGCTTCAAACCCTTCAGGGTGAGCGAAGGATAATCGAGACGGAACTTAAACGCGGGGAGGAAAACCTATGGGTTTTCCGGATTGAGGGATAACCGTAAGGAGGTGCTATATCGTCATGCTGGGGGATTTTCCGCGATCGCGCCGCTGGAGGGCCAGGTGGATATGGATTCCAGGTGACGGACAGGCGGATAATACATATGCTTACTTCCGCAGGGAATTCAGGCTGGATGGGCAACCTCGCGGACTGCGGCTCGCCATTTCGGCGGAGACGTATTACCGTCTCTTCATAAACGGTCAGCTTGTAGGCCAAGGACCGCCGCCCTCACAGCCATTCTTCAAATATTACGATGAGCGGGATATAGATGGATACCTTCGACCTGGCGAGAACTGCATCGCCGTGATCGTCTATCATCTCGGCACGCCGCGAGAGGGGATCGAGGGCGTCCGCGGCGGGCTGCTCGCCGAGCTGGTGGATGAAGGGGGAAAGGTGATAGCGGCAACTGGGCCGGATTGGCGCTGCCTTCGGGCAACGACATGGCGACGGGATACCTTCGCCTTCCGCATGAACTATGCCTTCCCCTATCAGGAGGTCTACGATGCCCGTAGGGAACCGCCTGGATGGAAAGAGGTCGGCTTCGACGATACCGCCTGGCATCATGCCGTCGTTATAGGCGAGGGAAGCGCCACCCCTTGGACGCGCCTTGTGCCGAGGGATATCCCCTTCATGATGACCTATCCGCTTCTTCCGGCCCGTATAGAGAGAATAGAGGAAAATCTGGACCTCGCCAATCGCGTTCGATCTGAGGACCTCTCGATCGCCCTATCTATGCCCGGCGGACCGATCCGCTACAGCCGTGTGGAGATGGCCGGGAATTTATTGCGTGATGAAGGTGAGACGATCGTTCAATGCAGCACGGAGCATCTGCGAGGGTTCTTCGATGGCATATACGATCCCTCCATCGTGTTGGACTTCGGGAAGGTAATCACGGCATATCTGGAGCTGGAGCTCTCCGGACCGTCCGGCGGGATAGTGGATATCGGTTACGCCGAGCGGCTGATAGACGGTCACTTCAACAACGCCTTGGAAGGACAATATGCCGACCGGTATATCATGAGGGAGGGCGAGCAGAGATTCCGTTCCTTCGCTTGGAGGGGATTCCGATACGTCAAGCTTCGATTTCGCTCCTGCTTTCAGCCCGTCCTTATCCGCTCGGTCAAGGCGATCGTCTCGACATATCCCTATGAGGAACGAGGGAAGTTTCAAAGCGACGATGAGACCTTCAACTCCATCTTCGAGATCTGCCGCTATACGATACGGCTCTGTTCAAACGATTTCCTCATGGATACCCCTTGGAGGGAACAGGGGCAATGGCTCGGGGACGTCGCCGCTGTGACGATTCCGGCGATCTACGCCTGTTTCGGCGACGTGCGTCTTCCGGGCAAGTTCTTCCGCCAGACTGCCGCGAACCAGTTTCCCACGGGACTGCTGGCCAATGTCAGCAATGTCATGAGCAGGAGCTGGCGCAACGTGCTGGCTGATTATTCGCTCTGGTGGATTATGGGGCTATGGAATCATTATCTTTACACCGGCGAGGACCGTTGGATTCACCGGTACTATCCGGAGGCCTCACGCATCATCCTCGCTCACATGGAGTATGTGAACGAGCGAGGGCTGATCGAGAACATGCCGTATCGTCCTTTCATCGACTGGGCCGCGGTGGACAGACGGGGCGAGTGTGCTACGTTCAACGCCATCTTCTATGGGGCACTGGAGGCATTCGCTGAAATGGCCCGCTTGAAGGGCGATTCCCATACGCTCGGATGGGTGGAGGAGAGCATGAGCTTGCTCAGGGAGAACTTCCAAGGGCGATTCTTCGATCCGAAGCGGGGTTGCTTCGCCGACGCCAATATCGATGGGAAGTTGTCTGAGATGACGAGCGAACATGCCAATGCCGCGGCGATCCGATGGGGATTGTGCGACGAGGAGGTGGCTCGGAAGGTTATAGAGAACATATGGGAGAAGAGGAACGTGCGGGCGACGGAGGCCCAGCCCTTTTTCACCCTCGTCGTGTTAAACGCCCTCGATCGGGTGGGACGTTTCGATCTGGCGTTGAAGCTCATTCGGGAACGATGGGGCAGGCGGATGATCGATCGAGGGGCGAGCTCCACGTATGAGGAATGGTACCAGAACGGTTCATGGCGCAGCGGCTCCTTTGTGGGATTCCTCCGCAGCCATTCCCACGCGTGGTCTGCATCCCCCGCGGAATTCCTCATTCGTAACCTGATCGGCCTTAAGATACTTGAGCCGGGCTGTCGTAAGGTTCGAGTTCGTCCTCGGGAGACACCTTTCAACTACTCCGTCATCTTTCCGACGCCTCTGGGGAATATACAGGTGACCAATCGAGATGGCGAGATAACGATTCAGGCGCCGGAGGAAATCACCGTTGTTC
>CAZHVH010000139.1:0-8017 GCA_964535855.1 uncultured bacterium | reverse complement strand
GGCCAGAACGCAGCCTCTCACGCCGATCTTTAGGCTCTTGCCCCTTTTATTCATTGATTCCCTCCTTTTGCTTCGACCTACTTCGTCGTTATCCCGAACTTTCGCAGCTTCTCCTCCATCTCCCTCTTTATCCGTTTGAGGGTCTCCACGGATTCGGCCTCTGCTCGCAGGATCAAGGCGGGCTCGGTGTTAGACGCCCTTATCAGACCCCATCCGTCTTTGAAAAGCACCCGTGCCCCATCTATATCTATCACCTCGTATCCTCTCTTGAACTCCTCCGTCAGCTTATTAACCACGTCGAACTTCATCTCATCCGGACATGGCACTCTGACCTCCGGGGTGGAGGGGTACCTCGGCACATCCGATAGCAGTTCGGATAGGCTCCTTTTGGAGTTGGAGAGTATCCTCAGCAACCTGCAGGCTGCGTAAACGGCGTCATCGTAGCCGAAGTATTCATCAGCGAAGAAGAAATGTCCGCTCATCTCACCCGCTAGAATCGCCTTCTCCCGTCGCATCGCCTCCTTGATATAGGAGTGCCCCGTGCGGGAAAGTATGGGGAGGCCACCTGATCTCTCGATCTCCTCCATCGTCGCCTTGGAACATTTGACCTCCACTATCACCCTCGCCCCCGGATGTTTCCTCAGTATCTCCCTTGCGAACAGTATCAGCAGATAATCCCCCCATATCACCTCGCCTCTCTCGTCCACCACACCGAGCCTATCGCCGTCGCCGTCGAGTCCCAAGCCTAGATCAGCACCTGTCTCTTTAACCTTCAAGATTAGATCTTCTAGATTCTCGATCTTGACGGGGTCAGGATGATGATTCGGGAACCGCCCGTCCGGCTCACAATAAAGCTCCACCACATCGCACCCTAACCGTCTCAGGATCGGAGGGACTATCGGGCCCGCTGCCCCGTTTCCCGCATCTACCACGACCTTTAACTTCCTCGGACCGAGTTTTATGTGGGATACGATGAAATCCGAATAATCCGAGTTGGCATCCCTTCCCCTCAGCTCACCCCTTCCCCTTTCGAACTCCTCCTTCTCGATAATTTCCCTTATACGTTGGATTCCATCGCCGAACAGCGTGCCATATCCCCAGCATAGTTTGAACCCATTGTATTGAGGCGGATTGTGGCTTGCTGTGACCATCACACCTCCCTCGATCCCATAATGGACGCGGGCGAAATAGAGGATCGGAGTGATCGTCTCACCTATCCCCACCACATCGCATCCCGTTGATAGCAACCCCTCCGTGAGCGCCTCACACAATATGGGGGAGCTGATTCTGCTATCATGGCCGACGACCACCTTTGAAACGCCGTTTTTGATGGCGAAGCTGCCATAGGAGCGGCCTATCTCGTGGGCGATCTCCTCTGTGATATCCTCGCCCCAAACCCCGCGGATATCGTACTGCCTGAAGATTCGGCCTGGAACCCTCATAATCGCATCCTCCTCACTCCGGGAACAGCACTCCGTCCTTATCGTCCATGGGGTAGAATATCGGGCCGTTCTTCGTCCAAAGCTCCATCCACTCCTGAGATGAGCTGAACTCCCTCACACCCCTCAGGAAATCGTCCAGCTTGATCTTCGCAAGCGCTAACTGGGGTATCTCCCCATAAGCGGTGTAGGTCATGTAGATGTAATCGCCGATCAACGTCAAGCGGGGGTCCTCACATCCTCCTATCTCCCTACACATCCCGTAGTTCCTGAGATGATCCCGCCTTCTATCCTCCTCGTCCTCCGGCAGCTCATAGTACTCTATCTCCGGGCAGAAGATCGGATAGCTCGGCCTGCCGTCGATATGTAATCCATCCCTGCTCCAGGCGAGTCCTATCCGCGAGATACCATCGTATCCGAGAGCGCGGTACAGGATGTAGGTGATCCCATCTATCCTTATCGCCCCGGCGTTATAGACCAACCTTTCCCAGCGCACCCTCTCCCCGTTTACCTCGATCTCCACCTCAGGTCTGGGTTTGAGGATCGGGTTTCCGGAGAACCTTCTGAGCCTACCACAGGATGGATATGAGATGGGGTTGAGGATCGATCTGAAGACGTTCAGTATCTGGGTGGCGATCCTGCCCGGGGAGTTTCGATAGGCGAAGCTCCTCGCCCTCGATACCAATTTCTCCCTGAAAGAGGCGTCGTTTAAAACGAGCCTGATTCCCTCCTTAAGCCCCTCATCGTCCCTGTATTTCAGAACCTCCCATCTGAATGGGATGAAGAACCGGTTATCCCTGGCGGCGATCGGCGTGCCCCATCCGATCACCTGGAAACAAGTTGATGAGAGCACGGCCCCCTCGCCCTCCACGCCCTCGCCCTTATCGAGCACCACCACGTCCGAGGCGGCCACGTACTTCGCCCTCTTCATCCACGATGAGATCTCCACCCTGATCTCGTCGTATCCCCTCTCGAACCCCAGCTCCTTCAGCCTCCTCTCGAGCTCAGCTTTCTCCTCCTCGTCGTAGACGAGAGCGAGCAGGTATATTCGCGGGTCTTCCCTTCTCATCTCATAGAGTGCTCTGAACGGGGCGACGAAGTCGTACTCGCCGAAAGTTATGATTATCCTCTTCCCCTCGGGTAGCCCCAGGCTTCTCCTCGCCTCACCCTTATCGATCTCCAAAACCGGATAACACGGGAAGTCCGTGAGGTAGATCTTATCTTTCGGGTAGAACTGGGAGGTGAACTCGTTCTGTTCGGGCAGGAAGTTGATCACGGCATCGACGTGCTCCAGGCACTTCCAGAAGATATGACCTTTTGGCTTCGGTTTGTTATCGTGGTTGAGCAGGGCGATTTTCACGCCCCGGGATTTGATCTGGGGGAGGATCCCGATAAGCCCCTCACATGGGAGCATTCCCAGATCCTCCAACAGAAGCACGTTCACCCCCTCCTCGTCTATCGCCCTCAGCAGCGGTTCGGGATCGAACGGTTTTAGGCCGTCAACCTCCCTGCCCGCTGTGGTGTAACATCTGGTGACGAACTCCTCGTCCCCCACATCAAGCGGCCTGCCGTGAGGCGCCTCTCTGTAATGGGTGAACACCCTTACATAATAGCCCTGATCGCGCAGCCATTCGACCACGGGGACGGTATGGCGCGTCACCCCTCCATCTGTGTTCCATGAGCCCATTATGGCGATCCTTATCCGGGGGCGAGCATAATACCTTTGTGGGTCCCGCCTGATCTCCTCCGGGATAAGGTCGGCGACCCTGGCTTCGGCGACGCAGATCACCTCGTCGGCCGCCCCGTAATAGACGAGGAGCTCATCCCCTTCATCCAGGATCTCCGTCGAGTCTTTATATTTTGGCACCACCCCGCAGGTGAAGGCCACGTTCGGAACCCATCCGTTCAGCTGATACCATCTCTCCTCCTCGGTCTCATCCTCCTCTCCCGGCTTGATTATGGGCTCGGGCGAACGGTAGAGGATCCTCTTGGGGTCATTCAGATCGCTCAGGACAACTCCTAAGCTGTAGATCCTCCTGCCATCCCGCATCTCGACGCCGTGATAGATCTGCAGCCAGCCGTATACGGTCTTGATAGGCGGAGCGCCGGCGCCGATCTTTTCCGAATCCCAATATCCCGGCCTAGGAGCCATGAACGTCTCGCCCACCCCCTGATCGGAACTTTCAAGCTCACCTGCGAACAGCATCTGCATGTCGGGTGGGATCCGATGAATCAGTAAGGCGTTTCTCTCGATCAGTTCCGGGAAAAATTTCACGAATTTCCTGTGCATCTCTCCATACCTCGCTCTTAAAATCTACCTTCAATCAAAGCCTTCGTGAGCTCAAGGGCGTACCTCGCCTTCTCCACCCTCACGGATAGGGGGACCTTATGCATCGCCCCTCCGATCTCCAGGTTGAAAAAGCCGTCGTAATTCACCTCGCGAAGCGCCCTCATGACACCTTTCCAATCGATGTTCCCCTCAAAGGGAAGGAGATGCTGATCGGAGGAGGAGTTATTATCATCTATGTGGGTTGCGACGAGGTGCTTCCCCAAAGCCTTGATCGCCTTATATTGGTTCAGCTTCTGCACGTTGGCATGTCCTGTATCCCAGCAGATCCCCGCCACCTCAGGACCTAAAGCTCTAACCAGGAACAGAAGCTCATAGGTTGTGGCGCCAAACACCCTTCTGCCCCCATCGTTCCTGTCGGCGGTGTTTTCTATAGCGATCCCGAGCTGTAGCTGGCGTGCCGTATCGGCGAGTTTGCCGAAGACCTCGAGGTTTCTCCTCCTCACCTCCTCAAGATCCTCCTCATCCTCGGAGATGGAAGCGGAGCCCGGATGAAATACCACCCATCTGACCCCTAACACTCCTGCCCATCTCAGTGACCTTTCGGCCTCCTCCATGTGTGCTTTGAGCTTTGATGGCTCCTCGCACGTATTAAACATCGGTCCATGCATCTGATGTATCAGAACGCCGAGCCTTTCGCACTGCCTCTTCAGATTTCTGAAACCCTCCTCCGGTTTCTCACGCTTGTCTATATCCCTCCAGTGTTTATCGGCAAGCTCAAAATACCTCCAGCCCGCCTCCCTCAGCCTTTCAATCGCCTCCTCCGGCTCAAACTCGACGAAGGCATCCGTCCATATCGAAGGTTCCATCATTTTACCTCCTGATCTGAAGATATTCTCACGTTTTGAAACGGCTTTACCCTCCTCCCATCGACCTCCATCTCCCTGAACGGGGTCAGGGCTGTGATGCCGACGTACCGGTTGAACTCCGGTATTTTCAGAAGTTCCCGGCTTCTGCCCACCAGTTCCCCGAGCTCCAACCTCCCATCGTCAAATCGCTTCACTCTCCTGATCAGATGATGCATCAGCCCGGCCGCTTCCCCGGAGATCTCCACGATGGCCAGCCTGCTTCCACCGCATTCGAGCTTTATCTCCTCACCTCCCTTCAGCTCCCCTATATCGAACTCGCGGAACTCGCCCTGGTGGAGCTTTCGAACCTCGAACTTTTCCTCTCCCACGCTGACCCTTACATCCTCCGACAGGTTCATCCCAAACCTCAGGGGGGTGTAGAATCCCTCATGTGGATATGCGAAAGCGGCAGCGAGGTACTCTTCCTCCTGGACCTCTTCGGGAACCGCAAGGTAAACATCGAGTCTCGTGGCCCTTCTGGCCCTGGGGATACCGTCCACCTCGCCTTTGCCCTCAAGGCCCATCCACCTGAAGGGGAGCCCCGGTATGTAGATCATACCCACCTTGCCCAATATGGCGGTCACCCCCTTCCCGCCGACGCCGTCCACCGAATGCCACGATTCCAGCTCGCCATCCTCCGTATAGGTCTCGAGCAGCAGTCTCAGCTTTCTCCCCTCCCTCATCTTAGCCATCACCAGCACGTCATATACCGTTCCCCCTCGATAGCTTCCCGACTCACCGCTTGATCTCTCGTCGAACCGGATCGGCAGGCTGGCTACGTGGCATATCTTAACCGGTTTCTCCCCGCTTCCGCCGATCGATCTCACCTTCACCTTAGCCATCCTCTCAAGCCCTATCATCTCCCTCACCGTTTTCGGCGCGTCGACAAGCTCAATCTGCGCTCCGTTCATCCCCTTCCACTCGATTCCTCTCTCGAAGAGGGGGTCTCGGATGAGCTGCTCCATCTCGAATCCCCATACCCTTACCTTCCCGTTTCGAAGATCAACGGCGGGCAGATAGGCGGATCCTCCGTCCGACAGGAGAAACGGCAGCGAGACCGTGGTGGGGGAGTCATCGGTGAGCGTTGTCCTGATCGGGCGATGAAATTTAAGCTTCATCTCCCCGGTTTCGACGTTACGGTGAAAGATGCGGATCGCCTCTGTCCCTATCTCGACGATCACGTATCGTTCGGCATCGTATTTTCCTTCCTTCACGTTAGCATCTCCCCTTACATCCACCAGATCCCCCAGCAGCCTGAGACCCCACCTATGGATATGAGCGCCGCAGAACAGCTTCACCTGTGGGAACTCCCTGAGGAACCTCCTGAACGTCTCGACGCTGCTACCCTCCATCCCGATATCCTCATCGAGTCCGCGATGTGAGAGGATGACGGTTGTGAAGCTCCCGTTTTCGTCCAGATCCCTCCTCAGCCATGCTAGAAACCACGGCGTCCACACCTCATGCTTGCCGTTGAAGGCGAAGACGAAATGTATCCCACGCCATGTCATGCTCCAGAACCTTGGCAGACCGTCCCATGCCTCACATCTCGGCATGCCTCCCATCGCCATGATGAGCGGGTCCCTATCCGTGCCGACCGATCTCCTCGAATCATAGGTCCTGGAACATCCACCTATGCTCCACTCCCCGAAGAACTCGTGATCCCCATGCTGATAGAGAACGGGGATGGGGGAGAGGGTGGAGAGGCTCATGATTACGGGATGTCCGCCGTTTGAGGAATCGCCTAGGAAGCAGACAAACTGGCATCCGGCTTCCGCGGAGTCCTCCACGAATCTCCCTATAACCTCCTTTGGGATCCGATGGAAGCCATGGATATCCCCATGAATGGAGAACCTGATCGGTTTCATATCAGCGTTTTCCTCCTTCGATCTTCGCTCACATTCGACCCCTGAAAATCTCGTATATCGATATGCCCTGTCCTGGAACGTAGTCCGGTCCAAGGATGGTCTCCACGGCTTCCAGCACCTCCCCTTCAACCTCTCTCTATTCCCAGCTCCTCGAGCAACCCTGCTAGGAATCCCACGTTTTCCCTCGCCATTCCCTCCGGATCCTCCATGCCGTGACCGAGTTCAAGCGAGAGAACGTAATCGTAGCCCACCTCATGCAGGGCGGAGATTATCTCTCGGAAGTCCAAAACCCCCTTTCCGGGAGGGATGAACCTGAACTTCGGCTCGATCAGGGCGTCCTTCACGTGGGCGTGAACGATCCTCTCCCCGAACTCCTTTACGGTCGGGATCGGCGATTCGCCGTGATACGGATAATGTGACGGATCGAAATTGATGTAAAGGTCATCCCTGCCTACGAGCTCGATCAACCGTTTCAAGGTGGAGTGGTTGCCCACCAGATAGACGAAGACGGGCTCGATGCCGACCTTGACTCCGCTACCTTCGGCGAACTCCAGAAGCTCCCTGTAGACCGCCTCAAGCCTTGAAAAGCCGCTTGGGATCGCCATGTCCTCGGGGAGCTTCCCCGTGACGGTGTGGACTACAGGGACGCCTATCTCGCTGGCCACCTCTATCATCCTCTTCGTATGGTCGACCCTCGCCTGCCAGTCGTCCGTAAGATATCCGACGTGACATTGGAAACCGGTTACCTCAAGACCGAGGTCGGATATGAAGGAGATGAGGGATTTAGCCGTATCGGGGCTATATTGCTCGTCTGACCTGGAAAGGTCGCTCGCCGGAAGCTCAACCGCATCATATCCCCATCCCCTCGCCTTCCTTATCGCTTCCCTCAAGGGGATTTTGAGATCCCTTGCGATATCCCCCACCAAAATACCGAGTTTCATCGCTTACACACCTCCTCAGGGATTTTACAAGTTGCAAGCCCCCACCCATGGATGTGTCATCCTCGCCGAAACAATCGACCGGCGCGTCCTGATCCGGCGAAGATGCGAGCCCTATGTGAAAGGCAGGAGAAGATAATCAAACTCGATCATTTGGCTCCCTCAGAGGATAAAGGTTCCACTGCGAGGAACTTCCCAGAGAACTATCTCTTTATCCGGATACCTTTTCTTGGCTTCTACGTATGCCACTTCTGGGTCCTCCCACTTGCTCTTCAACGATGGAGACATACTTTACTCAAATCTGCGGTGGTGAACCATTCAAAGTTTATTCCTCCCAAGCAACCAATTGCGTATAACGTTTGGCGGACATACGAAGTTCGGCTTTGCCGAATTTGGGCATAGCGAAGCGTAGCCGTATGTCCGCTGTTAGGCGCAGATGACAAAAATCTCAATTATATCATATTTTTCATCTTTCCAAGTTCCTTTATTCGCTCTCCAAGTTTTTTAGCAGCGTTAATAGCTTCCGTATCTTTTATTATTTCTCCTTCTTCAAAGGCTATCCCACAAACACCTCTGTTTG
>CAZHVH010000138.1:6060-8022 GCA_964535855.1 uncultured bacterium | reverse complement strand
TGAGGAGGGGAAAATGGCGGAGAAACTTAAAGGCAATCTCATTGTCGGCCAATCAGGTGGCCCGACCGCCGTCATAAACAGCAGCCTCTGCGGGGTTATCCAGGAGGCGTTCAGGCATGACGAGATTCAAAATATCTACGGGATGGTTCACGGGATATTGGGCGTGCTGAACGAGGATCTGATAGATCTTCGCAGACAGGACCCAAGGGTGATCGAGGGGCTCAAAAGAACCCCTTCGGCGGCGCTCGGATCATGCAGATATAAGCTCACGGAGGAAGACTACGGCAAGGTGCTGGAGGTCTTTAAGAAATACAACATCAGATATTTCATCTACATCGGCGGTAATGACTCGATGGACACCGCCCATAAGGTAGGCGAGCTGGCTAAAAAGGAGGGATACGAGCTCAGATGCATGGGCGTTCCCAAAACGGTGGATAACGACCTCGCGGGAACGGATCACTGTCCAGGGTATGGCTCCGTCGCCAGATGGAACGCCATAGCTACGAAGGATGCCGGCAGAGACACCGAGGCGATAGGGGTGGTGGATAACGTTAAGATCATCGAGACCATGGGCCGTAACGCCGGATGGATCACGGCATCGACCGCCCTGGCCAAAGACTCCGAGGAGGGCGCGCCACATCTGATCTATCTGCCCGAAAGGGTGTTTGACAGGGATAAGTTCCTGGCCGATGTGGATAGGGTCTACAGCAAACTGGGATATTGTCTAATCACCGTCTGCGAGGGGTTGAAGGACGAGAAAGGCGAATATCTCGTCGCTTCCGGACGGGCCGTCGACGTGGACAAGTTCGGCCATAAACAGCTGGGAGGGGTAGCGGCGTATCTGTGTGATCTGATCGCCACTGAACTGAAGATCAAAGCCCGGTTCGATAAACCCGGCACGATCCAGCGCTCCTCTACACTCCTGGCCTCCCGGACCGATCTAGAGGAGGCGTATATGGCGGGCGCCAAGGCGGTGGAGCTGGCCGTGGAGGGCGTCACCGATAAGATGGTCTCGCTGGTGCGCGAGTCGAACCATCCGTATAGATGCACCACCGGCACCGTAGATCTGGATTATGTCGCCAACGCCGAGAAGAAGGTCCCCGACGAGTTCATCAACGAGGAGGGCAATTTCGTCACGGAGAAATTCTACGAATACGCCCTTCCGCTTATAGGCGATCCGCTCCCGGAGTACATCAGGTTTGAGAGGATACCGGTAACCGTCTGACATTTTCGGGGACGGTCACACCGTCCCCGAACCTGGGAGGGATTTCCGGATGAGCTCATCGCTCCAGATTTTCAAGATCGAGGCAGATGTGCAGTGTTCAGATCATCCCATCACTGTGGATGAGTTCCTCAAGCTCTTCGATGAGGACGCACAGGCGGAGCTCATCGACGGAACGGTGGTGTTCGACATGGCCGCTAGATTCGATCATGAGATGATTTTCGGGTTCCTTTACTCACTTATGAGATCTTACGTTGAGAGACACAACCTTGGTATAGTTTTAGGTTCACGAAGCTTAATCCGAATCGACCCGTACACCGGATTGATGCCGGATATTCTGTTCATCAGAGCCGATAGGAAACAGATCATAGGCGAGAGGGAGATTAAAGGCCCTCCTGATCTGGTGGTTGAGATAATCTCCCCCAGCGAGTCCCGACCGGATGTGATAAGGAAACAGGTCAAATATGAAGGAGCAGGGGTGAGAGAGCTCTGGTTGATAGATCGACCGCATGGGGAGGTGAGGGCTTTCCGACTGGGCAGCGATGGGAGGTTCAGGGAGATGAGAATTGAAGGTGGAATCCTCAGATCGGACGTGATAAATGGCTTCTGGGTTAAGACGGATTGGCTCCTGGCCGATCCGGAAGACCTTCCCAGGGTGATGGATGCCCTTGAAGAGATAGAAGGGGGGATTTCCGGATGAGCTCATCGCTCCAGATTTTCAAGATCGAGGCAGATGTGCA
>CAZHVH010000138.1:0-5960 GCA_964535855.1 uncultured bacterium | reverse complement strand
GGGATTTCCGGATGAGCTCATCGCTCCAGATTTTCAAGATCGAGGCAGATGTGCAGTGTTCAGATCATCCCATCACTGTGGATGAGTTCCTCAAGCTCTTCGATGAGGACGCACAGGCGGAGCTCATCGACGGAACGGTGGTGTTCGACATGGCCGCTAGATTCGATCATGAGATGATTTTCGGGTTCCTTTACTCACTTATGAGATCTTACGTTGAGAGACACAACCTTGGTATAGTTTTAGGTTCACGAAGCTTAATCCGAATCGACCCGTACACCGGATTGATGCCGGATATTCTGTTCATCAGAGCCGATAGGAAACAGATCATAGGCGAGAGGGAGATTAAAGGCCCTCCTGATCTGGTGGTTGAGATAATCTCCCCCAGCGAGTCCCGACCGGATGTGATAAGGAAACAGGTCAAATATGAAGGAGCAGGGGTGAGAGAGCTCTGGTTGATAGATCGACCGCATGGGGAGGTGAGGGCTTTCCGACTGGGCAGCGATGGGAGGTTCAGGGAGATGAGAATTGAAGGTGGAATCCTCAGATCGGACGTGATAAATGGCTTCTGGGTTAAGACGGATTGGCTCCTGGCCGATCCGGAAGATATGCCTAAAGCGCTAGATGCACTGGAGGAGATCGAGGGAAAATCTGAGGGGAATGCAAAAAGAGATGAAAGGAGGAAGTAAGATGAGAGAACCGATCCATGCCTACATGAAGGTCGGGTTGATCCATTTCATGGCCTTTCCCGAGACGATCAAGGGTGAAGGGCCGATCGTCGAGACCGTCAAGAAGATCGCCGAGGATGAGTTCTTCACGGCGATCGAGATCACATGGATGAAGGACCCCGAGGTGAGGAAGCAGGTCAGGGAGATGATCGAGACAAGCGGCATGACAGTCGGATATGGCGCTCAGCCCGCTGTCCTGACCATTCCGCTTAACCCTAACTCTCTGGATGAGGAGGAGCGGCGGAAGGCGGTTGAGGTCCTAAAGGGACAAATTGATATGGCATATGAGATGGGAGCAAAGCGGATGGCATTCCTCAGCGGCAAAGACCCGGGCGATGAGCAACGCGATGCGGCCGTTGAGGCCCTGGTGAAAACAACTCAGGAGCTATGCGACTACGCCGCCGAGAAGGGAATGGGCATAACGCTTGAGACGTTCGACAGAGAGGTGGATAAGAAGGCTCTCATCGGCCCGTCCGAACTGGCGGCTGAGTTCGCAAGGAGGGTCAACCGGGCCAACTTCGGACTGATGGTGGATCTATCACATATGCCGCTTCTCAACGAGACGCCGACTGAAAGCGTGTGGCTGGTCAAGGACTACCTTGTCCACGCCCATATGGGCAACTGCGTGCTCGATCCGAATCATCCGGCATATGGCGATCAACATCCGCGTTTCGGAATCGGCGAGAACGACGTCGAGGACGTGGCCGAGTATCTCGATGCTCTCCTGGACGTGGGTTTCCTCAACACGGATGATCCGCCGATAGTGAGTTTCGAGGTCAAACCCATGGAGGGCGAAGATCCCGATCTCGTCATAGCCAATGCCAAGAGGGTTCTCATACAGGCCTGGGCGATGATCTGACAGGATACGGGGCGGGCATGGCTACTGAAGATTTCCTTCTCGAAGCCATGCCTGTTCCTTGCATTTTAGCATTGGGAGGCGCTCAATGAGGCTGGCCGTTCTCGTGAAGCAGGTTCCTGCCACCGATAAGGTTAAGATGGATGAAAGGACGGGCACGATGATCAGGACGGAGATGGAAGCTGTGATTAACCCATTGGATCTCTATGCAGTTGAGGAGGCCATCAGGACGAAGGAGAGACTACAAGGTAAGGCCGAGATCACCGTCATCTCGATGGGACCCGCTATGGCCGTTGATGCCATCAGAGATGCCATTTCGATGGGATGTGATGGCGGTTATCTCATCTCGGATAGGAAACTTGCCGGTTCGGATACCCTCGCTACCGCCTATGCTCTCTCATCAACTATTAAAAAGCTTGGCGGTTTCGATATCATTTTTACGGGTGAGAGAGCAACGGACGGGGAGACAGGCCAAGTTGGCCCCGGAGTTGGAGCGATGCTCGATATTCCTATACTGACCTACGTGAGCATGATAGAGGAGATAGAGGATGGAAGGATCAGGGTTCAAAGGGCGATAGAGGGTGGACATGAGATCGTGGAGGCGCCCTTACCCGCTCTTCTCAGCGTGGTGAAGGAGATAAACGAGCCGAGGATACCAACGTTAAACGGGAAAATTAAGGCGAGGAATGCTGAGATACCCATCCTGTCCCTTGAGGATATAGGTGCTGATGAGGAAAGGGTCGGTCTTAGGGGATCTCCCACAAGGGTCGTTAAGATCTTCTATCCGAAGATAGCGAGAAATGGGGAGATCATCTCGGCCGAAGATGTGGATGCAGCCGTGGATAGGCTTATCCAATTCCTTAGAGAGAGGGAGATCATATGATGGAGGAATTCAGAGGCGTTTGGACCTTAGGAGAGCAAAGAGAAGGGGAGATCCACCCTGTCTCCTACGAGCTGCTGGCGTGGGGCAGGGATCTTGCTGATAAACTCGATGTGGAGCTGTCCGCTGTCATCTTAGGCCATGGCCTCAGGGGAAAGGTCCAGGAGCTCATATATAGGGGGGCTGATAAGGTCTATCTCGTCGATTATCCTGAACTGAAAAACTTCTCCGTCGATCCGTACTCGAGGATCCTGGTTTCGCTCGTTAAGGAGTATAAACCTGAGGTGTTTATCGCCTCTGCTACCACGATGGGCAGGACGATCATGCCCGTTCTGGCGGCGAAGTTATCGATAGGACTTACGGCGGACTGCACAGAGCTTGATATAGAACCCGAAACGCGGCTACTATTGCAGACGAGGCCGGCGATCGGCGGAAACGTGATGGCCACGATCAAAACCCCAAATCATAAACCGGCCATGTCCACCGTCAGACCCAAATCGAAGAGACCTCTCCCGAGGGATACTTCAAGAAAGGGCGAACTTATCCTCAAGGAGTTCGACGGGGATTTCCTTCGATCGAGGGTGAAGCGGGTGGGGTTCATAAGGGATGAGACATCTGAATCTCCCATTCAGGACGCTGATATCGTGATCTCCGGAGGAAAGGGGCTGAAAGATAGCAGGAACTTTCAATTACTATTCGAACTCGCTCAAATCCTGGGAGGCTCCGTGGGAGCATCAAGGATGGCGGTGGATATGGGTTGGATACCGTACTCACATCAGATCGGCCTCAGCGGTAAGACGGTCAGTCCCAAACTCTATATGGCTGTCGGCATATCTGGGGCTGTTCAGCACCTAGCGGGTATGTCCTCATCGGAGGTCATCGTCGCCATAAATAAGGATCCGGACGCCAACATCTTTAAAGTGGTCGATTTCGGCATAGTGGGTGATCTGTTCGAGGTGCTTCCTGTTCTCATAGAGAAATTGAAAGCAATTAAAGGGGGGATGGAAGATGAGGTATAAAAAGGTCACGCCTGAGATCGTGGAGGAGCTGAGGGAGATCTGCGGCGAGAGGAACGTCATATACGAGGAGAAGGAGAAGCTCGAGGGTTACTCCCATGATGAGGCGGGGAAATTCTACTTTCACATGCCGGAGGCGGTGGTAAAACCGGCCGCTGCCGAGGAGATCGCTGAAGTGATAAAACTCGCTAATAGAGAACGCATCCCTGTCACCCCCAGAGGAGCGGGGAGCGGCCTTGCGGGGGCATGCGTGCCGATATATGGAGGCGTTGTCCTCTCACTTGAGAGGATGAACAGGGTCCTGGAGATAGATAAAGTAAACCTCGTCGCGGTCGTGGAGCCGGGTGTCATCACGAACGATCTGTGTAGGAAGGTAGCTGAGGAGGGTCTCTTCTACGCCGGATATCCGATGAGCGTTGAGACAAGCTTTATAGGCGGAAATATCGCCACGAACGCCGGAGGAAGCAAGGTCATAAAATACGGCAATACCGGCCATCACGTCCTAGGATTAGAGGTGGTCCTGCCGACAGGCGAGATCGTTCAGTTCGGCGGCAAGAGGAGGAAGGACTCCAGCGGTTACAACTTCGTCAAGTTCCTCGTCGGCTCGGAGGGGACCTTAGGCGTATTTACCAAAGCTTATCTTAATCTCATACCGCAGCCTGGGAAAACCGTAGACCTGCTTGTGCCGTTCGGATCCGTTCAGGAGGCCATCTATACCGTCCCGAAGGTGATAACTGAGAGCAAGGTTTTACCTACTTCCGTCGAGTTCATCGATAGACTTTCCGTCGAACTGACTACAGAATATCTCGACACAAGCCTGCCTTTCCAGGAGAAAGCCGAGGCATATCTGATCATCCAGTTCGACGGTAGGGGCAAGGAGGAGCTGGCGGACATCTATGAGAAGGCGGGGAAAATGTGTCTGGATGAAGGCGCTTTAGAGGTGTTCGTCGCCGATAACCCCTTCACCTCAGAGATGATCTGGAGGGTGAGAAGGAATTGGTTGGAAGGAATTAGGGCCTTTGACCCATACTCCAGTACAGGGGATATAGTCGTCCCCACTTCACAGATACCGAGGATGATGGATGAAATAAGGAAGGTGTCTGAGAGATACAATGTTAGAATACCATGTGCTGCCCACGTGGGGGATGGGAACCTCCATCCGGCGCCGATGAAGCCGGAGGGAATGTCGCCGGAGAGATGGCAGGGTATAATGGAGAAGATTTTGGATGAACTGGCGATAATCGCCTGCCGGCTCGGCGGAGCAGCGAGCGGTGAACACGGGATCGGCTTTCTGAAGAAGAAGATCCTTTCAGAGACAAAGCGAAAGGAGATCGAGCTTATGCGAAGGGTAAAACAGACCTTTGACCCAAACGGTATCTTGAACCCGGGCAAGCTGTTTTAACCCGCTTGACCCTTCCGCTCTATCAGTGCTATAATCACCTTAAAGATCAAGCCTGGCAAGGAGGTCGAGATGAGAAGGAAGGTATATGTCACCAGAAGGCTCCCTCAGCCCGCCATAGATATGCTTGAGGAGAGGTTCGATGTCGAGATCTATCCTGAGGATAGAGCGATACCGAGAGAGGTTCTCATGGAAAAGGTCAAGGGGATTGATGCCCTGTTACCCCTTTTGACGGATAAGGTAGATGCCGAGGTGATGGATGCGGCCGGTGAGAATCTGAAGATAATCGCCAACTATGCTGTGGGATATGACAATATCGATGTGGATGCCGCGACGAAAAGGAAGATAGCCGTGACGAACACGCCGGGTGTTCTAACTGAAACCACAGCCGATATGGCTTGGGCGCTTATGTTTGCCGTGGCCAGGAGAGTTGTCGAGGCGGACAAGTTCACACGTGCTGGGAAGTTCAAAGGCTGGGGGCCGATGATGTTCCTGGGCGGTGATGTATACGGCAAGACCCTGGGGGTGGTAGGAGTCGGGAGAATCGGCTCCGCCGTCGCCAAACGCGCCAAGGGGTTTAACATGAGGGTGCTTTACACAGATGTGGTCCGCAATGAGGAGATCGAGAAGGAGGTGGGGGCGAAGAAGGTGGAACTGGATGAGCTGCTTAGGGAATCGGATTTCGTAACCCTACATGTTCCCCTCATGCCGTCAACCAGGTATCTTATCGGTGAGAGGGAATTGAAGCTCATGAAGAAGACGGCATACCTCATAAACACCTCAAGGGGACCCGTCGTTGATGAAAGGGCGTTGGTGGAAGCGTTGAGGAAAGGAGAGATCGCCGGAGCGGGGCTGGATGTCTATGAAAACGAACCCGAACTGAGCCCAGGGCTTGCTGAACTTGATAACGTCGTCCTCACCCCTCATATCGCCAGCGCATCCGTTGAGACCAGAACTAGAATGGCAACTCTCGCTGCCGAGAACATCATCGCCTTCTTTGAGGGGAAACGGCCTCCCACAATCGTTAATCCAGAGGTGCTGGGATAAATCCGCAGGGGATAGGCCTTTAAGCCTGTCCCCTCCG
>CAZHVH010000137.1:2827-8066 GCA_964535855.1 uncultured bacterium | reverse complement strand
GCGACGGGCATGGCGGTGAGCCCCGTCTGTGCCGCTTGACAACTCCCCCACGATGTTGTAATTTCTGTGTAACTGGCCAGCCGGTAACGATGTGATACGATAACGGCTGACTAGTTCCCTCATCTCAGGATGGAGGTCGAGGAGATGAAGATGGCACTGATATCGGTTTTGGCCGGCATATTGGCCTTTGCGGCCGTCCATCAGAACATCATCCCCAACGGGGATTTTGAAAAGGACAGCAACGGGGACGGGATGGCGGATCACTGGCGGTTTTCGGGAGACAAGGGGGTGAGCGTCACCTGGGAACGGGATGAGGGGTTCACGGGAAGGTTCAGCCAGAAGCTCACCTGCACCCGCTTCACATATCTCTCCCCGGCCAGCCACGCGATGCTCTGTCAGGTGAACACCGTTCGACTGGAGAGGGGGAGATGGTATAAGCTCTCATTTGCGGCGAAACAGGAGGGGATCCGCAGCCGAGCTGTACAGGTGGCCATCGTAAACATGAAAGGCTGGCACGACTGTGGTTTGAGCGAATCCTTCCGCGTGCCTCGTGAATGGAAGCGGTTCGAGTTCGCCTTCCAAGCCACGGAGACGATCTCCGATAACGTTCGCCTTCAGTTCTGGTATACCTCGACGGGAACCCTTTGGCTGGACGACGTCCGGTTGGAGCCGTCTGAGCCGGTGGTGAGGAGGTTTACGGAGGTGGTCCCCTCCACCGACGCCGTGAACCTCCTGCCGAACAGCAGCTTCGAGTGCGGTACAAGCGGTTGGGGGAGCATCGCCGATCTGCCCGGCTGGGGAGGGAATTTGAACCTGCTCGTGGGCGAGGTGGATACCACGACGGCGCGGTTCCACGGGTCAAGCTTCAAAATCGCCCTCACGTCGGAGAGTTTGCCCGTCTTCTACTTCGACTACTTCCCCCTTTACCGCGTCCCGGTGAAGGCCCCGCTGCTGGCCAACAGGGGCTGGATCGAGGTGGAGCCGGATGTGGATTACACCCTGTCCGCCTACATGAAGTCCGATGCCGAAGGGCTGATCGGCGTGCTCTCGGTGCGACGTGCGTTCCGGGGAAGCCTGAAACGCAGGGTTCAGCTTACGACGGAGTGGAGGCGATATACGTTCACCTTCCGCCCTCATGCTGAGCAGATATTCATCGCCCTGGGCCTGGATCTGGAGGCGCCGAGGAGGGAAGCTGGAACGGTCTGGATCGACGGGGTGCAGTTGGAGAGAGGTTCAGAGGCGACGCCCTATCATCCTCGGGCGATTGTGGAGGTCGGATTGGAGACGGATCGCCTGGGAAACATCTTCCGTTACGGCGAGGAGCCGGAGATGAGGGCTATGCTCTTCAACTCGGATGAAATCCCCCATACCGTCACCCTGCACTTGCAAACGACGGATTTCGATGACATCGTCGTCCATGAGGATGCACTCTCAGTTGATGTGCCCCCGGGTCAAACGGTGGAGGTGCCAGTTCGTCCCGGCGTGCGACGGAAAGGTTTCTATCGCCTACATCTGCGTGCTGAGGGCGCGGAGGTATCGCTCACCCGTCCATTGCGCTTCGCCATCATCGAACCTTACACCAAAACCGATAGCCTTTTCGGCATGAACCACGCCTATCCATGGCCCCATCTGTTGGATCTGAGCGGGGAGATCGGGCTTCGCTGGTTCCGCGATTGGTCGTTGAAGTGGCAGGAGGTGGAGCCGGAGAAGGGACGTTTCGAGTTCACGGAGGCAGATCGTCAGATCGATCGTGTCCTGGAGCGAGGACTGAATGTGCTGGCCTTGCTTCCCTTTCCCTCCAGCAACTGGTCCTCCAGCGCCGGGCCGGAGGTGAAGGTGAGCGAGCGTTATCCGGGCAGCCGTGAACGGATGGCCTATATGCCGCGAGATCTGAATGAGTTCGCCGCCTATGTGCGTGCGACGGTGCGACACTATCGCGACCGTATCCACGCCTGGGAGATATTGAACGAGCCGATCTACACCTCTTACGCTCTGCCTCGGCGAAGGGGCTACAAGGTAGAGGACTACGTGCGGCTGCTGCGGGTTGCCTATCGAGCGGTAAAGGAGGTTCAACCGGATGCGTTGGTCATCGGGGGTATTGCAGGCGGACCGAATCTATATACGAGGGAGTTCATCGACGCCGACGGCCTGCGCTGGGTCGATGCGCTCAATCTGCACATCTATCCCGGCCTGACGGCGCCGGAGGAGTATGAGGAGCCCCTGGCTCAGTTGCGCCAGTTGATGCGTTCGGTAGGAGCCGATAAGCCCATCTGGTTCACCGAGGGCGCATACTACGCCGACGACGATAAGCCGTTCGAGCCCTATAGGTCATGGCTTAAGCCGCTGGAGGGCGAGGCGGAGGCGGCCGAGTGGCAGGTCAAGTTCAATACCCTGCTGCTGGCCTACGGGGTGAGGAAGATCATCTATCACTCCGGCACACCCGGCAGCCTCAACAACGAGAGCCTTTCGGGGATCTTCTTTGAATGGGGAGGAGCACCACGAAAGATGCTGGTCACCCAGGCGGCGATGGCCAACCTGCTCGGCCCCAAGATCCGCTCACTCGGTCGGCTGGAGGCGCCTGAAGGGGTGAGAGCCTATGGGTTCATCTCAGGGGAGAAAACGATCATCGTCGCCTGGACGGAGGAGGGAGCGGGGCCGGTGGAGATAACCCCGCCTGAACCCTGGAGGGCGGTGGACATCCAGGGCAACCTGCTAGAGGTCAGACGTGTGAAACTTACGGAACGTCCACTCTATCTCGTGGCAAGGGGGAGATACTTGAAAGAGGTACCCTGGTAGGATGCTGTTTCATACCTGGCATTTCGCTATATTCTTCATGATCGTCTATCTGGTCTACCTGCCTTTGAGAAGGACGAGGTTTTACCTGCATTGGCTTTTGGCGGCATCCTATTTCTTCTACGGGTGGTGGAACCCCCTCTATCTTCCGCTCATCGCCTATTCGACTGCGGTCAACTATTACGCCGTGGTCATGATGAGCAGGAGCCGAAGGAGAAAGCTATGGCTTGCCGTGGGCGTCGTCAACAGTTTGGGGGTCTTGGGCTTCTTTAAATATGGCGCCTTCGTCGCCGATAACCTGAACTCGCTGCTGTCCATGTTGAAAGCGCCGTTTGTCGTTCCCTCTCCGGGGGTGTTGCTCCCCGTCGGGATCTCCTTCTATACCTTTCAATCGATGAGCTATGCCATAGATTTCTATCGCGGGGAGATCGAGAGGGAACCGAGTTTCATCCGGTTCGCCACCTTCGTCTCCCTCTTCCCCCAGTTGGTCGCCGGCCCGATCGAAAGGGCCGCGAATCTGCTCCCCCAGCTCAGGGGAAAGCCTGAGATCTCCAGGGAGAACATCACCGATGGGCTTTCGATGTTCCTCGTGGGGCTCTTCAAGAAGGTCGCCCTTGCGGACTATCTCGCCCTTTACGTCGATAAGGTCTATGCCGCCCCCGGTCAGTTCAATGGGCTTTCCCTGATGCTGGCCACCTTCGCCTTCGGCTGGCAGATCTACTTCGACTTCAGCGGCTACACCGATATGGCCAGAGGGGTGGCTAGGATGATGGGGTTTGATCTGATGCTCAACTTCAATAACCCATATCTGGCGGACAGCTTGAGGGATTTCTGGAGGAGATGGCACATCAGCCTCTCCTCCTGGTTCAAGGATTACGTCTACATTCCTCTGGGGGGCAACCGGAAGGGGAAGCTCAATACCTACAGGAACATGTTCCTGACGATGGTGATCTCAGGTCTATGGCACGGCGCAGCGTGGAACTTCGTCATATGGGGCGCCGCGCATGCTCTGGGAAGGTTTATGACCAGAGAACTGGAAAGTACGAGGTTTTACAGGGAGAAAGTGCCCAGACTGCTGAAACAGCTATGGGTCTTCGCCTTCGTCACCTTCACCTGGATATTCTTCAGGGCGGGGAGTCTGAGCGATGCCGTTTTAATCATAAGGAGGATGTTCACGTCGGGGCTGGGAGACCCGAATTTCCCTCTCCTCGCCCTGTTCCTCTGTCTCTCCGTCTGGATATACCAGTTTATCTTCGAATCGAAGGGGAGGATTTTGCTCGAGTGGAGGCCTTTAAAGGTGGGGATGGCACTCCTCATCATACTTTATCTGATGATATTCGTCGCTCCGAGCCATGAGCCGTTCATCTATTTCCAGTTCTAACTCCATCCTGCTATCCTGGAGAGGTTGGGTAGCGGTGGCGGTTATCCTCGTCGGGATGCTCCATCTCATCCCGATGCTCTGGCCGTCGTTGGAGGGATTTAACCCCTCACCGGATTACCGACTGCCATACTCCTTCAGCGACGACTACTGGATGTTCAGGCGATGGAGCGGATACGCCCGCTCGAACTTTTCGATCCTCATTATCGGCGATTCGGTTATCTGGGGCCATTATGTGCCGATGGATGGGACGCTTTCACATTTTCTCAACGAGCTAACCGGCGGTGAGACGTTCGCCAACCTTGGTGTGGACGGGTTACATCCGGCGGCTATGGTCGGGCTGTTGAAGTATTACGGCCGGAGCATTAGGAACAGTAACGTGATCCTTCACCTCAATCCGCTGTGGATGACCTCCAGGAGACACGACCTCAGCGGCGAAGAGGAGTTCCGGTTCAACCACCCCAGGTTGATACCCCAGTTTATCCCAAGAATCGCCTGTTACAGAGCGCCCATCGGCCAAAGGCTCGACGCTGTGCTGGAGAGATACGTGCCGTTTCTCGCGTGGTCGAGACATCTGAGGATGGTTTACTTCGAGAACATGGATATAGGGAGCTGGTCGATGCAACATCCATACAGCAACCCTTTAAAGGCGATCACTTTAAAGCTACCCGCGCCCGGAGAGAACCCGCCGAGCAGACCTGCGCCGTGGTTCAAGAGAGGTATGAGAAAACAGGATTTCCCGTGGGTTGACGTGACCGAATCGTTCCAATGGCGTTCCTTCCTCAAGCTGATCGATATCCTGAAGAGGAGGGGAAACAGGGTCTTTGTCCTCATCGGCCCGTTTAACCCTTATATCCTGACCAAGGGAAGTCTCAGGCGATATGATGAGGTGAAGAAGGAGATGGAAAAGCAATTACGGAAAAGGGATATGGACTTCCTCTCGTTCTCGAACCTGCCCAGCGAATATTACGCCGACGCCAGCCATCCCCTGAAGGAGGGATACAGAAAAATGGCTGAAGAGATGCTCGACACGAAGTCGTTTAGGAAATGGTTAAACGACGGCAGATA
>CAZHVH010000137.1:0-2727 GCA_964535855.1 uncultured bacterium | reverse complement strand
ATGGAGTTCAGCACCGCCGAAGAAGGTAGAACGGTCATCGCAAGGGGCGCCGTACGTCTGAACTTCCATATCGGGGAATATCGCTTCTCGGATGAATTCATGGTGATAGAGGGATTGAGCAACGGCGTGATCATCGGTGCGGCAACGCTGCAGAAGTGGAGGCTTAAGCTCGATTTCGAGAGGGATGAGGTGATCATCGATCCAAGGGTCACAAAGCTGTGGCTTCTGTGAGCAGGTTTGCCGAATCGCTCATATTTTCGGAGGAGGGAGAAGGTGTGCTATATATTGATGGGAGGTGAAAAGGATGGCAGTGATCGTAAAGGAGATAAGGCTTAGAGGGTCGAAAGGAGAGATAAGAAAAGAAGCGATATTCGACTCCGGGGCAACCTATTCCTGTATTCATCCGGAGCTCGCCGAGAAGCTGGGTATGATTGAGCCCCTTCCGGAGCCGATGGAGTTCAGCACCGCCGAAGAAGGTAGAACGGTCATCGCAAGGGGCGCCGTACGTCTGAACTTCCATATCGGGGAATATCGCTTCTCGGATGAATTCATGGTGATAGAGGGATTGAGCAACGGCGTGATCATCGGTGCGGCAACGCTGCAGAAGTGGAGGCTTAAGCTCGATTTCGAGAGGGATGAGGTGATCATCGATCCAAGGGTCACAAAGCTGTGGCTTCTGTGAGCAGGTTTGCCGAATGGATCCAGCTCAGGGGGTAACCGGATGCTTCGACTCTCGATTCTTCTATTTCTGGCGGCGATCGGTCTTCCCGAATGGGCGATCGCCCGGAACATCGTGTCCAACCCCGGCCTTGAGATCGGGGAGGTTGGAGGTCTACCGGAGCGGTGGGAAAGTCAGAAGGAGGGGGGAGCGGAAGGAAGGGTGATCCTCACCGATGAGAATCCGCATACGGGCCGGAGATGTCTCCTCATCGAACACACAAACTCGAAGGGATACATACATCCCAATAAGGACGTGGAGATAGAAAAGGGGAACTACATATTCCGGTTCTGGGCGAGGAGTGATAGAGACCTGGAGTTCCCGGCCCAGATCTACCGCAGAACGGACTGGAGTCTGCCCTTCGATAGGAGATGTAGGCTGAAGGGGGGAGCATGGACTAAGTTCGAGTTCTATCTCCGCTTCAACAGATCTTTCCCCGGCTCCATACAGATCGGCTTGAGCGATATGCCGGGCAGGCTTTGGCTGGACGATATAAAGCTCATAAGGTGGGAGATACCGCCGGAGAAAGGATGGGTTAGGATCTGGGACACGTTGCTTCCCATCGACAAGGGAACGGATATAACCGACAGGACGGCCTGGAGAAAGATCACGCCTTCTGAGACCCAGGGCTACCGGTTCAAAGGGGACGTGGTGGCGGAGAACGGATATCTGATCCTGCTGCTTAAGCCGGATAACGGCAAGGCGATCCTCTATTCAAAAGCGGATTCGGGGCCTGAGAAGAGGGCGGAGATCGGTCCTTTCGGGTCGAGAGGGCCGATCGAGATATCAATCCACACGGGCCGTAAGACCGTTCTGAAATTCGGTTCGTCTATTCTTTTCTCCATCGGCATCGATCGGATCGTGCGCGTCGAACCGGTGAACGGGACGGAGGGGATAAACATCACCGCGCCGATCAGGTTCGGGGTGGTTCCAAGCATCATAGGGGATGATCTCATATTCGATCCCGATGATTACCCCTCCCTCAAAAAGCTCCACATAGCGGCCGAGACCCTCTTCATGGGGCTGCTCGATGGCGAGGGGAGCATGTTGGTTCTGGTTTATCCGCCGGGGAAGACGAGGATAAGGCTCGTCAGAAAGGGCCATCTTTTCGGATCGGTCGAGCTGGAGACAGGTGGTGAGCCGATTTACCTGGCGTCGCTGGACGGACCGGGCATATGGCACGAAGTGGAGTTTAACCCATCCTATCTGGAGAGGGACGTCACCATCAACTGGAAGAGACCTTTCCCGGCCAAATGGGTGGTTCAACTTTATGAGGACGACGTCAGGACCAGATATCACTTCAAGGAGCTCGGCGAACGGATCTGGAGGGCGGGCATAGGATGGTATATCTGGCCGGTCAGGTTCGATGACGGGAAGGCGGTCTTCCATCTGAGCAAAAGGGTTCCTCCCAAGGGGAAGGCCGTCATTTACTTCCTGGAGAGGGACGAGGCCACGCCTTTCTCGGTGGTGACACCCATCGACGTGGCCCGAAAGGCGCTGGGCGATGAGATCTATGCCTTCTTCGATTTCGAGGGACGCCTGCAGCGGTCACTGCGTAGGGAGAACGCCGTCATCGGAGCCGCCACATGCGGCGTCACGGACGGGATGGAACCCATTTTCAAAGCGGGAAAAGAGGTGGAGATGAGGAGGTACATAGAGGGAGGGGCGGATGACATGGTCTACTTCATCGGGAAGCAGAGGGAGAGGATAAACGAATATCTGAGTTTCGCCCGTGAGATGCTGAAGTTCCTGGAATCGGCAAGAAGGGATCATCCGCACTCGAAGCGGTTCCTGGATGAGATGGAGGGGATAACCCGTCAGATATTCGACGAATACGATAGGGAGAGGGAGAATATAAAGGATCTGAGATATGCCGACGAGCTGGCCCGGAGAACCAAAGCCCTGACGTTGAAGCATGATCCGAAGAACCTCCAAGCTTTCCTTCAGCTCAAGATGGAGTGGAGGAGGATGGGAGGCGCTCAGGACTACCTCGTCAGGAAGTTCCATAC
>CAZHVH010000136.1:5726-8111 GCA_964535855.1 uncultured bacterium | reverse complement strand
AGAGGTTAGCATACGCTTGACATCCCCCTCTCGATATGGCACAATATTAGCGCACGCCTGGGGGGAACAGGATATGTTAGAATCCGTAAGACCTGTATCTATAGGGCATTACAATAGAAGGTTTCAGAAGTGGCCTTCCGGCTCGGGCAGGGGTTATCCCCAAGGTATATACAACCGCCGCCGTCAATCGGATGGATTTTTCCTGAGTTTTCCCGAGTTACATCTGCTCAATCTCCTCGAGAGGAAGGTGATCTCCAAGTACAGATCTCTCTTTGAAGGTACGGTCTTCGGTTTTAAGGTGGATATATACGCCTGAAAAATTCGGCTGTGAGGGAGAGAGATGGAAGGCATTAAAAAGATCGTTTTGGCCTATTCGGGAGGATTGGACACATCTGTCATCCTGAAATGGCTTCAGGAGAGGTATGGCGCGGAAGTTATAGCCTTCACGGCGGATCTCGGTCAGGGAGATGATCTTGAGAGGATAAGGGAAAAGGCGGTGAAGATCGGCGCCAGCAAAGTGTACGTGGAGGATCTACGTGAGGAGTTCGTCTACAAATACGTCTTCCCAGCCCTGAAGGCAGGGGCGGTTTACGAGTCGAAGTATATGCTTGCCACCGCTTTGGGCAGGCCCTTAATCGCTAAAAAGCTCGTCGAGATCGCCGAGGCAGAGGGTGCCGACGCCGTAGCTCATGGCTGTACGGGAAAGGGCAACGACCAGGTGAGGTTTGAGGTAACCGTCTCAGCCCTCAATCCTGATCTAAAGGTGCTTGCCCCGGTACGCGAATGGGAGATGGGTTCCAGGGAGGAGGAGATCGAATATGCTCTGGAGCACGGCATTCCCGTTGACGCCACGAAGAAAAGCCCCTACAGCGTCGATCTGAACTTGTGGGGCAGAAGCATCGAGTGCGGCGTACTGGAAGATCCGTGGATCGAACCGCCTGAGGAGGTGTATAGGCTTACCATCTCGCCCGAGGCTGCTCCCGATAAACCCACCTACGTCGAGGTGGACTTCCACGAAGGGATCCCGGTAGCCCTCAACGGTAGGGAGATGGACGGCGTCAAATTGATTGAGGAGCTAAACGAGATAGCGGGGAAAAACGGCGTCGGTAGGGTGGATCTGGTGGAAAACAGGCTTGTGGGGATAAAATCGCGGGAGATATACGAATGTCCCGCTGCCACCGTGCTTTTCACCGCACTGAGGGGACTCGAGGAGCTGACGATCGACAGGGAGACACGACATTTCAAAGGGATGCTCTCCGAGAGGTATGCCGAGCTGGTCTATTACGGTCTCTGGTATCATCCGCTCAGAGAAGCTATAGATTCCTTCATGAACTCCATACATCGCAGCACTACCGGCACAGTTAGGCTTAAGCTTTATAAAGGTAACTGCACACTTGCCGGCAGGAGATCCCCGAATTCCCTTTACGATTACTCGCTGGCGACCTATGATCGCGGGGATATGTTCGATCACAAGGCCGCTAACGGGTTCATTAAGCTCTGGGGTCTGCCCCTCAAGATCAAGGCGATGGTGGACTCGCGGAGCAAAAAGAACCTATAATGGCGGAGGATTACTAGATGGCCAGAATCGATGGAAGGGCTCCGGATGAGATGAGGCCGGTACATATAATCCGGGGCTATATCAAACACGCCGAGGGATCGGCTCTGATCTCCTTCGGTGACACGAAGGTGATATGCACCGCTTCAGTCGACGAAAGACCTCCCAGGTTCATGGAGGAGCAGGACCTGAGAGGAATGGGATGGGTCACGGCGGAGTATTCGATGTTGCCCCGAGCAACCCATACGAGGCACATCAGGGAATCGGCACGAGGCAGGTTGAACGGCCGAACTCAGGAGATACAGAGGTTGATCGGTAGATCGCTCCGGGCGGTCGTTGATCTGAAACAATTGGGTGAAAGGACTATTTGGATCGATTGTGATGTCATTCAAGCTGACGGGGGAACGAGAACTGCGGCCATAACCGGTGGGTTTGTGGCTCTATGGGATGCGTGTGATAAGCTCAGGAAGGACGGCGTTATACACGAGCTGCCTATAACGGACTTCCTGGCCGCCATCAGCGTCGGGATTATAGAAGGGCAGAACATGCTCGATCTGTGTTATGAGGAGGACTCCCGAGCTGAGGTAGACATGAACGTGGTGATGACCGGACGGGGCAAATTCGTTGAGATACAGGGTACGGCGGAATCAATTCCCTTTTCAAAGGAGGATCTGGACGAGCTTTTAGGGCTCGCCTGGAAAGGGATCTCCAGCTTGATCACCCTACAGCAGAAGATGCTGATGAACAACCTCGATGAGATTAGCAGTAGCGACGCGTAACAAAGGGAAAGTTGAGGAGATCAGGGAGATCCTCTCAGACCTTCCCATCGA
>CAZHVH010000136.1:2736-5626 GCA_964535855.1 uncultured bacterium | reverse complement strand
GGCTTCGGGTATGATCCCGTCTTCCTTGTGCCCGAATACGGGAGGACGTTTGCCGAGCTCGGCCCAAAGGTGAAAAATAGGATAAGCCACAGGGCCAAAGCACTGCGTAAACTAAAGGAATTCCTCGCGGAGGAGTTGAGCGATGAAGGTCACAAGGACTTACAGCGAGATAAACGAGAAGATACGTAAGGGACAGGCGGTTGTGGTGACCGCCGAGGAGATCATAGATATCGTCGAGGAGAAAGGGATTGAAGGTGCAACGAGGGAGGTTGACGTCGTGACGACCGGCACCTTCAGTCCTATGTGCTCCAGCGGAGCCTTTCTTAATTTCGGCCATCCTAAACCCAAGATAAAGATGCATAGGGTTTGGCTTAACGACGTCCCCTGTCATGCCGGGCTGGCAGCGGTGGATGTCTACATCGGAGCCACTGAGCTGGCTGAGAGTGACCCGCTCAACTCCGTCTATCCCGGGGAATTCCGATATGGCGGCGGTCACGTCATAGAGGATCTGATAGCCGGCAGGGATGTCAAACTCGTCGCCATGGGATATGGCACCGATTGTTATCCTCGAAGGAAGCTCGAGACCTGGATAAACATCAAGGATCTCAACCAGGCTATACTGGTCAATCCGAGGAACTGCTACCAGAACTATAACGTCGCCGTGAACCTCTCCAACAGAACCATTTACACCTACATGGGGGTTTTAAAACCCAGGATGGGCAACGCGACCTATTCCTCGGCGGGGCAGCTTAGCCCCCTATTGAACGATCCCTTCTACAAGACCATCGGCATCGGAACCAGGATATTTCTGGGCGGCGCTAAAGGATATATCTTTTGGTATGGGACACAACATAGCCCAGCCATACCGAGAAATGAAAGGGGAATACCGCTTGGAGGAGCCGGAACTCTAGCGGTGGTCGGCGATATGAAGGAGATGAGCACACAGTGGATAAGAGGAGCCTCCATTTTGGGATATGGTGCCAGCCTCGCCGTTGGCATAGGTATACCGATACCGATCCTCAACGAGGAGATCGCCCGTTTCGTCTCGATCAAGGATGAGGAGATCCTCGCCCCTGTTGTCGATTATAGCGATGATTACCCTAACTGTAGGGATAGAGTTCTGGGCTATGTGGATTATAAATCCCTTAAAAGCGGCAGGATAAACATCAAGGGCAAGGAGATACCGACAGCCTCCCTCTCAAGCTATCCTAAGGCCCGCGAGATAGCGGAGACACTGAAGGAGTGGATAAGAAAGGGCGAATTTCTGCTCTCAGAGCCCGTTCAACCTCTGCCATCGGCCGACTCAGGTATGGCGGCAAAACCCCTGGTCATAAGACCCGTTCTCATGGAGGATGAAGAGGATGAAATCGAAGACCATCAGGAATAAGGTTGTCCTTCATTTCCCCAAAGACCTGATAGATCAACCCATAATCTACAGGCTTGCCAGGGAGTATGATCTCATGTTCAACATCCTTCAAGCGAGGATCACCCCTCGCGAGGAGGGTGTTCTGGTTATAGAGCTCGGCGGGACACGGGAGAACTACGAGTCGGGGATAGAGTATCTCAAAAGGCATGGGGTTCAGGTTCAGCCGTTGAGTGCTGATGTGAGCTGGAACGAGGAGAGATGTGTCCACTGTGGTTTGTGTCTCGCCGTCTGTCCGACGGGAGCGCTTCACATACCGGATAGAAAGACGATGAAGATCCAGTTTGACGTCTCAAAATGCACGGGATGCAGGCTTTGCGTTCCCGTCTGTCCACAGAAGGCGATGGACGTGACGTGGTGATCGAAGCCTCATTATCGAGGCGAAAAACTCTCTATCAGGAGGGGGTAAATGGGAGTAGAGATGAAATTCGACTTCAGGGATGTGTTTCGGGCCGGCAGGATAGGGTTTAGCGCCAAGAAGATCTTCACCCACTTCTTCGGCATAGCCCTCGCCTACATCATCTACGAGCTGATATTCTACGTGACGCTGGCGATCGCTGACCCTGGTTCGGTGGGTGATTTCTGGGCGAAGTTCGGGCTGGGCGTCGTGTGGCCCTGGTCGGATACCGGGGTTCTGATACTGCCGCTGGCGACCAAGATAGGCATGTGGGTCGGGTTGCTCGTGGCCTTCGTCATATTCTTCACCACCAGCCTGATGGTCTCAAAGATCACGATCGAGCAGCTCAGAGGAGACGAGTTCTACTCGATGAAGGACTCGGCGAAGTTCGCCAAGGAGAAATGGACGACGCTGTTTCTGGCTTTCGTCTCAGTGATATTGATCATCATCTTCTGCATGCTCTGGCCGTTAGGTGCTGCGTTACTGGCGCTTATACCGAAGGGAGTGGGCGATTTCTTCCTGATGCTGGCGACCTTCATCTTCATACCGGCCTTTTTCCTGGGATTGGCCATGGCCTATAGCGTCGTAGTTGTCGCCGTTTCCCTATTTTTCGCCCCATCCATCACCGCCGTCGAAGGGGCCGATTCGTTCGAGGTGATCTATCAGGAGTACAGGCTGCTTTGGGGGCAGCCCTGGAGGATGCTCATATACGAGATACTGCTCTTTATAACCAAGGCGATATGCGGCGGGATATACACCATCATGAGCGGTGCCGGATTCGGGTTGGTGCTCCTCCTGCCCGCGCTGATCGTTCACGACAAATACGCTACCGTTATGTCGAGGACCTTCAGCTGGCTCGGCATGAGCGACGGGCCGATCGCAAAGGCGCTCAATCTCACCCAGCCTACAGGCGGCTCCGTGATGCTCAATTGGATCGGAGCGATTCTTACCACCGCAGCTTTACTCTTTGTAATCGGGATGATCGTCTCATACGTTGCTTCAATAGCGTCCGTCGGAAACACGATGATATACGTTATCCTCCGCAAACGGCATGACGATGAAAACCTCCT
>CAZHVH010000136.1:0-2636 GCA_964535855.1 uncultured bacterium | reverse complement strand
GACGAAAGGGATGATCATGGCATGATAGGGAAGTTGGTGGATAAGATCATAGGTTCTAAAAACGACAGGGTGCTCAAAAAGCTCTGGCCGATCGTCGAGAAGGTCAACAGCTTCGAGCCACAGATCAAGAGGCTCACTAACGATGAGCTCAGGGCAAAGACGGATGAGTTCAGGGAGAGGCTGAAGCGAGGTGAGACGCTGGACGATCTCCTTCCGGAGGCATTCGCCGTCGTCAGGGAAGCGGCAGTCAGAACCCTTGGACAAAGGCATTATGACGTCCAGGTGCTGGGCGCCATCGTGCTACACACAGGGAACATCGCCGAGATGAAGACCGGTGAGGGCAAAACGCTGGCAGCTACGATGCCCGCCTATCTGAACGCCTTGACCGGCAAGGGCGTCCATATCGCTACCGTAAACGATTATCTCGCCAGACGAGATGCCGAGTGGATGGGCCCGATATATGAGCTGCTCGGGCTGACCGTCGGCGTGACCTATCCGATGCCCCACCTGCCACCCGAGGAGGTATACAGGCGGAAAAGAGAGGCTTATAGCGCCGACATCACATACGGAGTTCACAGCGAGTTCGGATTCGATTATCTGCGCGATAACATGGCGTTATCCCTGGATCAGAAGGTTCAAAGGGGACATTATTATGCCATAGTGGACGAGGTGGATAGCATCCTCATAGATGAGGCCCGAACGCCACTTATAATCTCCGGTTCCAGGGCTGAATCCACCGATATATACAAGCTGGCCAACGCCGTTGTGCTGCAGCTCAGGGAAGGGGTCGACTATAAGGTCGATCATAAGGAGAGCAAGCGCGGAACGGTATATCTCACTGAGGAGGGCGTGGCTAAGGTCGAGCGGATACTGAAGATAGATAACCTCTTCGACTACAAAAACATGGATCTCTTCCACTACATCAACCAGGCCCTCATCGCCCACACGCTTTACAAGAAGGACGTGGACTACGTGGTCACGAACGGGCAGGTGATCATAGTCGACGAGTACACGGGCAGGCTGCAGTACGGAAGAAGGTTCAGCGACGGATTGCATCAGGCCTTAGAGGCCAAGGAGCACGTCAAGATCATCGAGGAGACCCAGACGCTGGCTCGCATCTCCTACCAGAACTACTTCCGGATGTATGAGAAGCTAGCAGGTATGACCGGCACCGCTGCCACCGAGGAGAAGGAATTCATCGAGATCTACGGCATGCACGTGGTGGTTATCCCCACGAATAAGCCGATGATCAGAATAGACCACCCTGACGTGGTATACAAAACCGAGGAGGCGAAGTTCAGGGCTGTGGTCAGGGAGATCAAGGAGCTTTATAAACAGGGCAGACCGGTTCTGGTGGGGACGATCTCGATAGAGAAATCGGAGCGGCTCAGCAGGATGCTTAAAAAAGAGGGAATACCGCATCAGGTTCTCAACGCCAAGAACCACGCCGCTGAGGCGGAGATCATCAAAAAGGCCGGTCAACCCTATTCCGTGACGATCGCCACCAACATGGCGGGCCGAGGCGTGGATATCGTCCTGGGAGAGGGCGTGGTGGAGATGGGAGGACTTCACATCATAGGCACCGAAAGACACGACTCCAGGCGGATAGACAACCAGCTCCGCGGCCGTGCTGGAAGACAGGGCGATCCCGGATCCTCCAGGTTCTACGTCTCCTTGGAGGACGACCTGATGCAGAAGTTCGGCTCGGAGAGGCTTAAATCCATTATGGGCAAGGTTGGAATGGACGATGAGTCTCCCATAGAGCACCCATGGATAACCAAGGCGATAGAGAAGGCCCAGAAGCGGGTTGAGGAGAAACACTTCGAGGCGAGGAAATACCTGCTGAAGTTCGACGACGTGATAAACGCCCAGAGACAGATAATCTACGAGCAGCGCGATATGATCCTCAGGGGCGAAAACCTCAAGGAGGAGATCCTCGCCATGCTGGAGGAGGTCGTCGAGGACAAGCTGGATGAGTTCACCCCGAAGGACATGAATCCGGATGAGTGGGACGTCGATGGATTGGCCGATTGGGTTAAATCCACATATGGACTGGATATCCTCTCCTGGGAGATAAATCCGCGGAATCTTTCATACGATGAGCTCTACGAGAGGCTTATATCGGAGCTGAAGGCGGCTTATGAAAGGCGTGAAAAGGAGCTGGGCGAGGAGGAGATGAGGAGGCTCGAACGGCTGGTCATGTTGGACAGGCTCGATTATCACTGGATGGAAGCCCTGCACAACATAGATTACCTCGAAGAGGGGATCGGACTGAGGGGATACGCCGGAAGAGACCCGTTGATCGAGTTCAAGAGGGAGGCGTTCGAGATCTTCTCCAACATGATCTGGAGGCTGAAGGAGGAGGTCACCGAGTATATGTTCAAGGCCGTGCTCACGACGGCTGAGGCCGCTCCTAGAAGGAGAGCTACCCCCACCGCCGCCGGCGGAGGCAGATCGCCCAGAAGCGCTCCGACGGCCAGGGCATCCGGCCGAGCAACTTCGAAAGGAGCGGCAACCTCAAAGAAAGGAAAGAAAGGGAAGAAGAAAAAGAAGATCGGTCGGAACGATCCCTGTCCCTGCGGCAGCGGCAAAAAATATAAAAAATGCTGCGGCAGATGAAACCCTGTCGGAGCTAT
>CAZHVH010000135.1:0-8121 GCA_964535855.1 uncultured bacterium | reverse complement strand
ATGAACGTAAGCTGGGATAAAAGGGCTTGACGAAAACCTCAAATTCGGGTATCAATTATCAGTCGGAAATCGCGGAATGAGGAGGAGAAAGCGTGAAAACCGCTGTGATCTTGGCCGCCGGGTTGGGGACGAAGGTTTGGCCCTATGGCGAGTTCAGACAGAAATGCACTTTACCCGTCGCCAACACGCCCATGGTAAGAAGGCTGGCACTTCAGCTGAAGGAGCTGGGATTCAGTAGGTTGATCGTTGTGATGGGACATTACAGGCAGCAGGTTCGAGGAGCCTTAGCGGATATCGAAGGGGTGGAGTTCGTAACCCAGTCCGATCCCTCCGAGGGAAGCGCGACCGCCGTGCTCACCGCCCTGCCGACTGGAATCGATGAGGAGTTCTTAGTCGCTTATGGGGACGTGGTCACGGCTGATGAAAACCTGAAAAAGCTCATCCGATCCTTCAAAAATACCGACGCTGAGGCCGCCGCTTTGGTCCAAAGGCTCGATCGTGAAAGGCCTAACGACTGGATCTGCGCCGGGGTGTCGGGCGATAGGCTGACGGGTCTTGAGGGACATCCCCGCGGCGGATCATATCGCGTCTGTGGCATATATGCCTTCAAACCCTCCGCATATGAGTATATCCGCAGGAATCCGGGGATCTTCACGCGCGTGCCCGTCGGCGGCATGCCTCCCCCTGAGGCCGAGCTGGCTCAGTCAGTGCAGATCATGTTGGACGAGGGGAGAGACGTCCTGGCGGTGGAGTGTGATGAGTTCTTCGTGGATGTGGATAAACCCTGGCATCTGTTGGAGGCAAACGGCAGGCTGGTAGATTACATGGCCAGGAGGATCGAGGAGGATCGGATAGCCTCCGGGGTGCGGATCCACGATTCGGCCGAGATAAACGGCAGGGTGATCCTGGCCGAAGGCACGCGTATCGGACCGAGGGTCGTCATAAACGGCACGCTGATAGCCGGCAGAAACAACAACATCACCAACGGCGCCATCCTCAACGGCAGGATATTTGTCGGGGATGGATGCCGTATCAGCGATTACTCCCTGGTCACAGGGCATACCTCGATAGGCCATAGATGCATAATCGGCCACGGAGCGGAGATGTCGGGCGTGCTGATGGATAAGGTCTATCTCTATCATTATTGCGAGATGTTCGGGGTATTCGGCACGGCGACCGACATAGGTGCGGCAACGGTGTGCGGGACGCTGAGGTTCGACGACGGAGACACCATCCATCGGGTTAAAGGGCGGCCCGAGGTGCCGCCGATAGGCGCAAATGCCATATATATGGGCGAGTTCTGCCGCACGGGCGTCAACGCCATCATAATGCCGGGGTGTAAGATCGGCTCATATAGCGTTATCGGGCCGGGGGTTATCCTCTACGAGGACGTGCCGAGTAAGACCATGGTGCTAGCTAAACAGGAGCTAATCAAAAAGGAATGGGGGCCGGAAAGATATGGATGGTAGAGTCAGAGGGATAAAGGAGTTTCAGAGGCTGATAGAGGAGATCTATTTCGAACGCGATAACCGCAGGGGCGTCGAGGGAACGTTCGTCTGGTTCGTCGAGGAGGTCGGCGAGCTGGCGAAGGAGATCAGAAGACGGGATAGGGAGAGGCTTATGGAGGAGTTCAGCGATGTCTTCGCCTGGCTCTCCACATTGGCGAGTCTCCTCGACATAGATCTGGAGGAGGCCGCGCAGAGATATGCCCGCGGCTGCCCGAAATGCGGGAAAAAACCCTGTCAATGTTGAATTTCGGAGGATGTGATATGACCGGAAGATATGTGATAGGGATGGACATAGGTGGGACGAAGCTGGCCGTGGTGGTTTCCGACCTTCAGGGCCATATCGTCCGCAAGATCAAGAGACCCACCGAGGCACATAAGGGTCCGGATCACGTCATCGGCAGGCTCTTCGATATGACGCGCGAGCTGATGAGAACGGCCAGAGTTGAGACGGATCAGGTAGTCGGGATAGGCGTCAGTTGCGGCGGACCTCTGGATACCAGGACGGGGATCGTCTATTCACCTCCAAATCTGCCCGGATGGGATGCCATACCGCTTAAAAGCAGGATAGAGGAGGAGTTCGGTATACCGGCGATAATCGAGAACGACGCCAATGCCGGCGCGCTGGCGGAGTGGATGTTCGGTGCGGGAAGGGGATACAACTATGTCGTTTACATGACGATGGGAACGGGGATCGGCGGCGGGATAGTCATTGATGGGAAGATCTACCACGGCGCAAACGATACGGCGGGTGAGGTCGGCCATCAGATCCTGATCCCCGACGGCCCCCTCTGCGGCTGCGGTAAGAGGGGATGCCTCGAAGCCCTTTGTTCCGGCCCCTCCATCGCCCGCAGGGCTCGAGAGGCCGTCCGGAAGAACCCCGACACCCTGATCCTCAAACTGGCCGGCGGTGAGATCGAGGATATACGAAGCGAACATGTGGTGGAGGCAGCTCGAAGGGACGATCCGCTGGCGATGAAACTGATAGAGGAGACAGCCTTCTACATGGGATGGGGGATCGCCAACATGGTCAACATCCTCAACCCCGAGGTGGTCATAATCGGGACGATAGCCGTCGCCGCCGGAGACCTGTTGCTGGAGCCGATAAGGCGAAACGTCAGAAAGATGGCGATGGAGAGGGCAGCAAGCATAGTCAGGATCCTGCCCGCCCAGCTCGGGGAGTACGTCGGCGATCTGGCCGCCGTAGCGCTGGTGATAAACAGTATGAAGGAGGGAAAGTGATGGAGGAGATCATAAGAGGTTACATCGAGGAGCTAAAGTCGGCCCTGGATATGTTGCCGATAAAGGTCATCCGTCACGCCGTGGAAGTGATACTGGAGAGCTATAGGAAAGGCGGCACGATCTTCGTGGCGGGGAACGGCGGCAGCGCATCTACCGCCTCACACTTCGCATGCGATCTCGGCAAGGGCACCGCCGTAGAGGGGAAACCCCGTTTGAGGGTGATCAGCATGGCGGATAACCTGTCGCTTTTAACCGCCTGGGCGAACGACGTCTCGTATGAGGCGATCTTCGTCGAGCAGCTTAAAAACCTGATGCGTCCCGGCGATCTGCTCATAGCGATAAGCGCCAGCGGCAATTCCCCTAACGTGCTCAGGGCGGCCGAATATGCGCGTCAGTTGGGATGTAAGGTGATAGGCCTGACCGGTTTCGGCGGCGGGAAATTGGCGAAGCTGGCCGATATCGCCATAGTCGTCGAAAGCGACAGATACGGCCCGGTCGAGGACATCCACCTCGTCCTCGATCATATCATGCATCGTTGTATATATCATGTCTTAAAGGAGGAGGATAATGCCTGATATACTCAGAGGGATAGTCGTCGGACTCGGCGGCAGGGCCCGAAGTTGGGTGAACGTATGCGCCAGGAGTTCTGACGTGGAGCTTGTCGGATATGTGGAGCCTGTGGAGGAGAGACGACGGGCCTACGCCGAGCAGTTTCAGATCCCTGAGGATCGCCTCTTCGGCTCCCTTGAGGAGGCCATGAACTCGGTCGAGGCCGACTTCACCCTCGATGTCACCCCACCTGCCGTGCATGAGGAGATAGCCACCAGATCCTTCGACGCCGGGCTGCATGTGCTGGAGGAGAAGCCGATGAGCGATAGGTTTGAGGCGGCCAAAAGGATGGTCGAGGCGGCCGAAAAGGCGGGCAGGGTGTTCATGATCACCCAGAACTACAGGTTTGGCCCTGTGCCGAGAACCACCAGAAGGTTGCTCGATGAGGGCGTCATAGGTACCCCGGAGGTCGTATCGGTCGGGTTCTATAGACCCTGGGCCACGAGGCCCGGAACGCACTACACCACGATGCCATATCCGCTTTTAACCGATATGGGCATACACCACTTCGATATGCTGAGATACGTCCTGAACAGAGAGCCGATCGAGGTGCAGGCCTGGACCTGGAACCCCTCATGGGGCTGGCACGCGGGCGACGCGGGACACGTCGCTGTGATCAGGTTTGAAGGAGGACTTATCGTCACGCACCACGCCCTGGGATGCAGCGTCGGCAAACCCTCGCCATGGAACGGCGAGTGGAGGATAGAGGGGCCTGAAGGAAGCCTAACCTGGGAGGATGACCACATCTTCCACACCAGATCCTTCCCCCGTGAGAAGGCGGAGAGAAAGGAGATACCTCTGGATAAGCTCCCCTTGACCGGCCAGGAGGCCATCCTAGCCGAGTTCGTCTCCGCCATCAGGGAGAAGAGGGAGCCGGAATGTAGCGGCAGGGATAACCTCAACTCGCTTGCCATAGTCTTCGCAGCCATCCGCAGCGCGGAGGAGAAAAGGGCGGTAAGGATAGAGGAGCTCAACGGGCATGCCCGTTGAGCTTCCATATCGTGCCTTCTCTGGTATCCTCGAGCCTGATTCCGAGCTCAGAGAGCCTGTCTCTGATCTTGTCCGCTGTGACCCAGTCCTTGCGCATCCTCGCTTCATGTCTGATCTGGACGATCAGATCCAGAAGCTTGGAGATCAGATCGGCCTGAGGCAGGCTCTCTTCGGAGAGGCCGTATATCCCCAGCACGTCTCCGCTGATCTCCCTCAACCTCTCGTATCCCGTCCGGAGGAGCCTTCTGCCGTTATCGGTGAACCTACCCTGATTTGCGGCCATGAAGGTATTGGCATCGCCGACGAACTCGAATATCGCCCCGATCGCCCCGGCCGTGTTGAAATCGTTATCCATCTCGGCCTTGAACCTCTCAAGCAGTCTTTCGATCGCCTTCCTGAACGATTTCTCTCCTTCCGTCAGATCCTCCTCCGTTATCTCTCCTTCCGAGCCGAATCTCATCATGTTATCGAGACAGTTTTGAAGCCTTGAGACGGCGTTCATCGCCTCCTGAAGGCTTTCGTCGGTGTAGTTGAGCGGGCTGCGGTAGTGAGCCGAGAGCAGAAACAACCTTATGGCCTCGGGTCTATATTGCTCCAGCGCATCCCTGACGAATATGAAATTCCCCTCCGATTTGCCCATCCTTTTGCCGCCGATCCTCAGAAAGGCGGTATGGAGCCAGTATCTGACGAAGGGTTTCCCGGTCGCCGCCTCGCTCTGGGCGATCTCGTTCTCATGATGTGGAAAGATCAGATCGCTGCCGCCGGCATGGATGTCCAGGGTCTCGCCGAGATGTTTCATGGACATCACCGAACACTCTATATGCCATCCCGGCCTGCCCTTACCCCATGGGCTATCCCAATACGGCTCACCGGGCTTGGCGCTCTTCCAGAGGGCGAAATCCTCGGGATTCCGCTTCCGCTCGTCAACCTCCACCCTGGCGCCGGCCATCGTGTCCTCCCCCTTCCCCCTACCGGAGAGCTTCCCGTATTCGGGGAAAGATCTGACGTCGAAGAACACGTCCCCATCGACCACATAGGCATGCCCTTTCTCGATCAACCTCTCTATGAGCCGGATCATATCGGGGATATGCTCGGTGGCTTTAGGGGAGACGGTGGGAGGTTTAATCCCCAGCCTCGCGCTATCCTCGAGATAGGCCTTGGTGTACCGTTCGGCTATCTCCTTCGGGGAAACGCCCATCTCGTTGGCCCTGTTGATTATCTTATCGTCTATATCCGTGATGTTCTGGACATATTTAACCTCATAGCCTCTGTATTCCAGGTATCTTCTGACCACATCGAACACGACGAAGGTGCGGGCGTTGCCGATGTGGAAATAATCGTACACGGTCGGCCCGCAGCAATACATCCGGACCTTGTTCTCCTCTATCGGGATGAACTCCTCCTTCCTCCTCGTGAGCGTGTTATAGATCATCAGGCTCATCTCTTCTCCTCCCTTCGATCAGCACAGATGCCCAGGCGGCGATCGCCTCGCCTTTCCCTATGGGGCCTAACCTTTCAGAGGTGGTGGCTTTAACGCTGACCTGATCGATTCGCAGATTGAGGGTCTCGGCGATGTTGGCCCGCATCTGATCTATGTATGGGGCGAGCTTAGGCCTTTCGGCTATGATGATCGAATCGACGTTCGATATACGGTATCTTCCCTCTATCATGCGTTTCACCTCGCCGAGGAGCTTTAGGCTCGATATCCCGTCGAACCTCGGATCGGTATCCGGGAAATGCTTTCCGATATCCCCCAAGGCGACCGCCCCCAGGATCGCATCGCATATGGCGTGTGTCAGCACATCGGCATCTGAATGGCCGAGCAATCCCTTTTCATAGGGTATCTCGACCCCGCCTAAGATCAGCTTTCGCCCGGCTACCATCCTGTGTATGTCGTATCCGATCCCTATCCGCAAAGCAACGTCCTCGCCAGAATCAGATCCTCGGGTGTGGTGATCTTGATGTTCTCGTAGCTTCCCATAACCACATGGACTTTACCGCCCATCATCTCGACCAGAGCGGCGTCATCCGTGGCCTCTATCCCCCTCTCAAGGGCGAGCTCGTGGGCCTTTAGGATCAACTCCCTCCGGAAGACCTGAGGCGTCTGGATCGCCCAGAGCCTGTTCCTTTCAAGCGTATGAAGGACAATCCCTTCGGGTGAAACCTCTTTGATAGTGTCCTTGACCGGCACGGCGGCTATCGCCGCTCCGGCCTTGAAAGCCATCTTGACGCATCCTCTTATGATTTCATCCGTGACGAAGGGTCTCACGCCATCATGGATGACCACCACGTCGGTCCTCTCACCCAATGTCCTTAATCCGTTATAGACTGAGCGTTGTCTCGTTTCCCCCCCTGGGACGACCTTGGTTACCTTGGTGAACTCGTATTTCCCGACGATCCTCCACGTTCTATCTATATCCTCGGCGGAGACAATGGGAATGATCTCGTCGATCAGATCGCACTCCTGAAATCTGGAGAGGGTATGAGCGATGATGGGCTTATCGTTGAGGAGGAGGAAAGGTTTTTTAACCTCGCCTCCCATCCTCTCCCCGCGACCAGCCGCGGGTATAAGGGCGGACACCACCTTGCTTCTCCCTCTGTTCCTCTTCTTCCTCTTCGTTAACCCGTGTGAAGATCATCCTTCCGGCGGCCGTCTGGAGGGTGGTCGTCACCTCGACCTGCACGGTCTGGCCCACATATTTCCTGCCGTTTTCGACGACGACCATGGTTCCGTCGTCCAGATATGCCACGCCTTGATTGAACTCCTTGCCCTCCTTTATCACCTTGACGGTCATCGTCTCTCCGGGAAGGACGATGGGTTTAAGGGCATTCGCCAGGTCGTTGATGTTCAGGACGGTGACGCCCTGTAGCTCCGCCACCTTGTTCAGGTTGAAGTCGTTGGTGATTATCCTCGCCTTCAGATCCTTCGCCAGTTGGACCAATTTGGCGTCCACCTCTTTGATCTCCGGATAGTCCTCGTCTATGATCTGCACGTCCACATCGGGGTTTTCCTGGAGCTCCCTGAGCTTATCCAGTCCGCGTCTTCCTTTGTTTCGCCTGAGCACATCGAGGGAGTCGGCTATATGCTGTAGCTCTCTGAGCACGAATCTCGGCACTATAAGGGTACCTTCCACGAACTGCGTTTTGCAGATATCGGCTATCCTGCCGTCGATTATAACGCTTGTGTCCAGGATCTTATATGAGGATTGGCTCGACTCGGTTTTTCTGGTGGGAGGTGCGAATCTGAGCAGACCTTTGTAGCGGTAAAGCGTCATCGCCCCTGAATATCCCAGTATGATGGAGATCGGAATGGCGATGTAAGGGCTGATGGCGCCGGGATGGGTGGATTTAACGAAATACATGACCAAAGCGGCACAGGCCAAACCCAGGCCCATGCCGACAGAGCCCAGGAAGAGATCTCTGACCCAATCCCTCCTCACCGATATATCCAGCAGTATGAGTGCCCAAGCCGCCCCGAATCCTATCCCGGCTTCGATGTACCCTCCTCCGATTATGTATCCTATGATTGCGGAGAAAAGGGCGAATATAAACCTTGCCGGTAAGGCTCTGTTCTTCAATTTCCCTTCACCTTTAACCAGGCCGACCGACCTGGGCTGGGTATTTGTAATCCGCCTTTTGTGAGGCTATCCCAACCCAGCAGGCGGTTTTTTGGGATAGCCCCTTTACCCTGAATTATACCATAGCCCCTACCGGCTTATCAATAAGGATCTTTCATGATATAATTTTTCGAGGAGGCGCTCGGAGGGAGATATGA
>CAZHVH010000134.1:3057-8123 GCA_964535855.1 uncultured bacterium | reverse complement strand
GAGAAAATCAAAGCTATTTCAGGGTGAGACATGGCACTGGTTAACATGAAGGATATGTTGGAGGACGCGAAAAGACATAAATACGCCGTAGGTGCCTTTAACGTTCTAAACATAGAATCGCTGCAGGGGATACTCGAGGCGGCGGTCGAGCTCAAGTCGCCCGTGATCATAAACATCGCTGAGGTCCACTTCGATTACGTGGACATGGAGGCGATGGCTCCCGTGGTGCAGCGCGCAGCCCAACTTGCCCCCATACCGGTGGCGTTGCATCTGGATCATGGGTTGAGCCTTCAGACCATCGTCAGGGCGATAAGATGTGGCTTCACCTCGGTGATGTATGACGGATCGGAGTATCCCCTTGAGGAGAACATCCGCCGTACCAAACAGATAGTGGACATATGTCATTCCGTTGGCGTGACCGTAGAGGCCGAGCTGGGACAGGTCACCGGCGGCGAGGGAGGAAGCAAGGAGGGAACGGTCGCTGAGCCCTCCCTCTTTACCGATCCACAGGAGGCCGCCATATTCGTCGAGGAAACCGGCGTGGATGCCCTGGCGGTGGCGATCGGAACCGTACACGGGCTATATAAGGGGGAGCCGAAGCTGGATTTCGACCGTCTCGCCGAGATAGCCCGCCGCGTGGATATCCCCCTCGTGCTGCACGGAGGAACGGGGGTCCCGGATGAGGATTTCAAACGGGCGATCCAACTGGGCATATGTAAGGTTAACTTTTACACCCAGACCAGTATAGCCGCCGTTAACAGGATCAAGGAACGGCTGCGTAAGGAGCCGGACCTGATAAAATTCCCCGAACTGCTCCTGGAGGCAAAGATCGGAATCAAAGAGACGGTTAAACGGCAGATACAGGTCTTCGGTAGCGTCGGGATGTGCGATCATCCGAATCCACTGTGTAGCAGCTGCCGCGCATGTCAGCTCGGAAGGAGCAGATCCGGGGAGGAAGAGGTAGTGGTGCAGGGTGGACCGACCTCCATCATTCCCGAGGAGGAACTGGTGGAGATAATCTCCAGGGTCACCGCTTCGGTGCTGAGGGAGATAGGATGATGGACGGATTGAAGGTCGTCATACCGGCCGCCGGGGCAGGAACGAGGCTCAGGCCCCACACGCATACCACGCCTAAAACCCTCGTCCGCGTGGCCGGTAAACCCATACTCGGCCATGTGTTGGACGGTCTCTCCACGCTGCAGATCGAAGAGCTGATCGTCGTCGTCGGCTATATGGGGGATAAGATAAGGGATTTTATACACGAAAACTACAATCTTAAGGTCACCTTCGTCGAACAGCCGGAACGGCTGGGGTTGGGCTACGCCATAAGCCTGACGAAAGAGACCGTCGGCGACTCCCCCCTCTTCATCACCTTGGATGACACCATAATCGAGTTCGACCTACAAGGCATGCTCGAAAACGGCTACTCGGCTATAGGGGTCAAGGAGGTGGACGACCCCCGTCGCTTCGGCGTGGTGGAGCTGAAAGATGGATTCATCGAGCACCTTGTTGAAAAGCCGGATATCCCGCCCAGCAACCTGGCCATCGTAGGGGTATACTTCATCCGTAATTCCCCTCTTCTCTTCGAATGCCTGGACGAGATAATAAGGAAGAGGATAAAGGTCAGAGGCGAGTATCAACTCACCGATGCATTGCAGATGATGATCGAAAGGGGTGAGAGGATCAGGGCCTTCCCGATAGACGGATGGTTCGATTGCGGCAAACCCGAGACGTTGCTGGCGACCAACAGACATCTGCTTGAAAAGCAAGGGGATGAGTATAATGTGCCCGGCTCGATCATCATCCCGCCCGTCTTCATCGGCTCAACGACGAGGATAGAGAGGTCCATAATCGGTCCCTACGTCTCCATCGCCGAGGGGTGTTTTATCTCCAATTCGATTTTGCGGGATTCCATAATCAACGAAAACGCCAGGGTCAGCGATGTATTGCTGGATGGGTCGCTGATCGGAGCAAATGCCACCGTCAGCGGCAGACCATATAACCTGAACGTGGGCGATTCGTCGGAGGTGAACCTCAGTTGAGAAGGCCGCCCCGGGTAAACCCCAACCTCGTCATAAGGGATATAAGGTCCGGCAAGGTGTTGCCCCTCTATCTCCTCTGCGGCGAGGAGGGGTATCTGATCGAGACGACCCTGGAGAAGATGATAGAGACGCTCCTGCCGGATGAAAGGGTGAGGGATTTCAACCTTGAGATCTTCGAGGGCGGGGATGTATCAGCGGGCGAAGTGATAGCGGCAGCCGAGACGTATCCCCTAGGAGCGGCCAGACGCGTGATCGTCGTCAGGAATCCGAGTTTCCTCACAGGGATCAAATCGGACGGCTTGGAGCTTTTGCGCAGAGGAATCGAGCATTTTCAATCAGGTAACCTCTCCAGGGCAGCCCAGTACCTCTCCAGAGCCCTAGGCCTTCACCCGGAGGAGATGGAGGATGGGAGAAAACTCTCCTACGCCATATCTGCCTTTAAGTCCGAAAATGAAGGGAACCTGGATCGGGAGGAGGTCGAATTCCTCGACAGAGCCGTCGAGCTTTTCAGAGATGTGGAGGTGCCCTCGTCGGGCGGAGGAAACGATACCGGAAGGTTCATGGATTGGATCAAATCCGGACTTCCGCCGACGGCCGTGCTGATACTCATCATATCAGGCCCTATCTCACTGCCCGCCGTCCTTCAGGAGGAGATACAGAAGGTCGGACTCGTGATAAACTTCGAGCATCTTCGATCGAGCTATACCCTTTCCAGAGATCCGATGTTCAGGGCCGTCTCGAAGCATCTGGCCCGGTTCAACAAAACCATCTCCCCCGAGGCCTTTTCCCTTTTGAGGGAGAGGTGCGAGAACGATCTGGGACGTGTCTTCGAGGAGCTTGAGAAGCTGGTTCCCTATGCCGGAGACAGGAACCGGATAGAGGAGGAGGATGTGGATCGGGTTGTGCCCGAGTCGATCTCAAGCCGCGTCTTCGAGCTGACGGACGCCATCGGGGGGAAAGACCTTTCAAAGGCCCTCAAGGCGTTGTGGCAGACGCTCCGAAGCGGTGAGCCGCCGATTAAAGTCCATGCCCTTATCACACGCCAGATCAGGCTTATCTTTCAGGCGAAGCTCATAATGCAGAGGGGTATCATCAGGGGAGACATGCGTATGATGGATTACAGGAGGTTTTCCGAGACGGTCTACAGGAACATCCCCGATATGGCCGTTAACCTCCTCCCGTCATCACGTCAATATAATCTGCTCAAACAGAAACCGTTCCCCCTCTTTCAGGCCCTGAGGCTGGCCGATAACTTCACCATAGACGAGCTGAAAAGGGATATGGAGAGATTGCTTGAAGCGGATATAGCCCTTAAGACCAGTCGTGCCAGCCCTGAGCTGATCCTGGAGGAGCTCGTCATAGATCTCTGTTCAGGGAAGGAATCCAAGGAGGGGAGGTAATCGAGATGATGTTCTTCCCGTGGATCTTCCCGCTAATCATGATCATCATTCCGTTCCTCCTCTTCGCATTTGTCTCATGGATCATCATCAGGACGGCGACCTCACCTTTCAGGAAAAAAGAGGATACTGCGCATTCCGGTCAAAGGTTCGAGGCGATAAAATCGGAGATGGATTCGCTGAAAAGGGAGATAGAGGATCTCAAGGATCTGACGGCGGAGCTGACGATACTCATCCATGACCGACTGACCGAGGTGAGAAGGGATGGACCTTGAGATGTTGAAAGAGCGCCTGGAAAGGGGGGAGAACCTGCATACGGAGTTTAAGATATGGCCCGTTCATCCTGATGATCTGGCCTCGTCCATCGTTGCCTTCGCGAACACGGATGGAGGACAGATCATCCTGGGTGTGGACGATAAGGGAGGGATCATGGGCATCGATGAGGACGAATTGGATCGGGCCGCGCAGTTCGTGGACAACCTCTCCTTTAACAACTGTGTGCCACCTGTGACGGTCGTTCAAGAGACGATTCGAGACGAAATGGGGCGGATAGTTCTGGTGGTCAACGTGCCGAAAGGCGATCTACGTCCATATAGGACCAATCGGGGCGTTTACTACATACGCACCTCATCGGGACGTCGTCACGCATCACGAGAGGAGCTTTTGCGATTGTTTCAAACCGTGGAGAGCATATATTACGACGAAACGCCGGTAATGGGTAGTTCGATGGATGATTTGGACGAGGAAGCCGTTGAGGAGCTATTGGATAAAATCGAGGAGGAAGGATTTGAAGTGGCGGGTATTCCCAGAGCTCGACTACTTCGAAACTGGCGGCTGATCAAGGGGATAGACGACGAGGTTCACCCCACGCTGGCCGGCCTTCTCTTGATCGGTAAATCCCCCCAGCATTTCCTCCCCTATGTTTATATCTCGGGCCTTCGTATACCGGGGAGGGATATATCCCTAGAGCCGAAGGATCAAAAGCGGATTGAAGGCAGGCTTGTGGAGATGCTCCATGATACGATGAAGTTCCTGGATCTATATCTGGTAAGGGTTCATCGTATTCAAGGGCTGGAGCCTGAGGTGAAACCCGAATTCCCACTGGAAGCGCTCAGAGAGGCGCTGGTCAACGCTATGGTCCATCGGGATTATACCATTTCAGCGCCCATAAGGGTGATACTCTACGATGATCGAATCGAATTCCGGACTCCCGGGCGGCTCCCCAACACGGTTACTATCGAATCTCTGAGGTTCGGAGTTCATGTCCTGCGCAATCCTACGATCTATAACATGTTTCTGAAGATAGGGCTTGTCACCGATGCGGGAAGCGGTATCCCCAGAATGATCCGCCTTTTACGGGAACACACGGGCCATGAACCTCTGTTCCGAATGGAGGGAAATGAGTTCGTCGTCATTTTCCCCCGATCTCAGGAGAGCGGGAGGTAGATGAAATGGGGTTTTGGGAGGCAATAGCACTCATAGTCATAGCAGTTGTGGCGATAAACGCCTTCAAGGAGATAAGGATAAAACGTAACGCCATTAAAGAGTCAGACCTCAAGGCTCTCGAACGGGATATAGAGCAGATGAAAAGGGATATAGCGGAGATCAAGGATTACATCGCCGATCT
>CAZHVH010000134.1:0-2957 GCA_964535855.1 uncultured bacterium | reverse complement strand
GATGAAGCGAGGTGATGAGGTCTGGAGATACTGAGGGGTTTGAACGAAAAGCAGATCGAAGCCGTTCGACACATCGACGGCCCGCTCCTGGTCCTGGCCGGCCCGGGGACGGGCAAGACCAGGGTCATCACCCATAAGGTCGCCCACCTGATCCGAAACGTGAAGGTCCCGCCCGAATCCATCATGGCCGTCACCTTCACCAATAAGGCCGCTGAGGAGATGCGGGAGAGGGTTATCAGATTGATCGGCTCCACCATCCACCAGATATGGATGGGGACCTTCCACGCCGCCTGCGTCAACGTGCTGCGCGAGGATTCCGAAAAGATAGGGCTGGACAAACACTTCGTCATTTTCGATCGACAGATGCAGGATGAACTGATATCGGAGTGTCTCAGGGATCTAAACATCGGCAGGGGACGGTATCAGATATGGTTCATCAGGGACATCATAAGCGCTCAGAAGGCGAAGATGAAACCGATGGAACGGCTGGAGGAGATATACACCCGCGATGGGGAGATCATCAGCGACCCCCAGGAGGTCGAAACCCTCTCCGAGATCATAAGGCTCTACCAGGAAAAGCTTCAAGGATATAAAGCGCTGGATTTCGACGACATCCTTCTCTATGCCGTCAGACTCCTCCGGGAGGTCGATGATGTTCGGGATAAATACAGGGAGAGGGCCGGTTATATACTGGTCGATGAGTTTCAGGACATCAACCTCGCGCAGTACGAGTTCCTGAGGCTTATCTCCGATGCCGATATGAGGAAATGCGTGACCGTCGTGGCGGATGAGGATCAATCGATATATAGCTGGCGCGGGTCCAGCCCTCGTTTCATAGACTCCTTCATCAAGGAGTTCAACCCGCGCGTGATCGAGCTGGAGATCAACTACAGATCGACATCTGACATCCTTGAGGCCGCCCAATCCCTCATACGACACAACCGGCGCCATAGAACCAAAGATCTCTCCCCGGATAACTCCAGCGTCGGGAGGATCATCCATTACACCGTCGATACCGCTGAGGAGGAAGCGAACCTTGTGGCGAGGCTGATCACGAGGCTTATCAGGGAGGCCAGATACTCGCCAGGGGATATAGCCATCTTCTATCGAAGACATGCCCTCGCGGACACGCTTGAGGAGTTTCTGGCCCGCAGCGGATTTCGGATCACCAGGGTCAAACCCGAGGCGATCCTGACGGAAAGCGTCCTCGGGAAGCTGATAGCCCTTCTGAGGTTCATCAACTGGGGCCTGGATTTGGATCTGGAGAGGGCCATGAACTTCCCCAGGACGATCATAGATGAGCTCCGTTTCGCGAAACTGAAGAAGCTGGCAAGGGTGGAGAGAACGGATCTGGTCACGCTGATCGACGATCTGGTCGGACGATCCGGGCCGCTGGGGCCTCTGACAAGGGCGGAGCTCGGTAGGTTCATGGATTTCGTTCACTCGCTCTCCGAGCTCGCCGGCGAGGAGAGGGTGAGCCGGATCGGAATGGAGCTTTTCAAGAGGCTCGAGCCGATGAGATCCCCCTTCAGGAGGGATGATGTGGATCTGATACTCTCCGAGCAGGTTCCGATCGAATCGGCCGCCGATGTGATCCATAGCGCCCTGCTCCGCGGCGAGAGCTTCCATATCAGTTATCAGGGTGGGCTTGATGAGAGATGCGCCGCCGCTCTACTTGAGAGGGTTCTTGGAGGATATCTCGGGGCGGAGATCTCCGAGGACGGGCTTCCCATAAGGATAGAGGGGAAGATCAAGCTGGGCGATCCCCAAAACCCCATCGAGGTCGAAACCAATGGGTCGCTGACGTTGATGTCGTTGAACATATGCAGGAGGGTGGTCGAATACCTCGAACGGCCCGATCTGGGGGACGTTGTGGTCTACGATCTGGAGACCATAGGCAACGATCCGCGAAGGGCGGAGATCATCGAGATAGGGGCCTTGAAGCTCGACGAGCAGGGCAGGGAGGTGGGCAGGTTTTACTCGCTGGTCAGGCCGAAGACATCTATCCCCAGATCCAGCACGCTCGTCCACGGGATAACGGATGCGGAGGTTAAGGACGCCCCGTCGATAGAGGAGATCCTGCCCGATTTCCTCGATTTTATCGGCTCCGATATAATCGCCGGCCACAACGTGGAACAGTTCGACAACCTCGTGCTGGATAGAGCCCTGTCGAGATACATGAACACAAGGCTTTCCAACGTGACGTATGACACGATGAAGGTGGCGCAGAGGCTTTATCCGCGGGAGAGCGGTGAGCTCGGTGCCTTGGCGGAGAGGTTCTCCATAGATCATGGGCGGCTTCATCGGGCGCACAGGGACGCCGAGCTGACTGCAAAGCTGATCAGAAAACTTGAGGAGGAAAGCGCCAGGCGAAGGATCGTCGGGAGCATGCTCGATCTGTTGCCGCTCGTCGCGGTGGGGATCAAGGATTCAGGGGATGAATCGCCGATTGCTCAGGCATATCTGAGGGCCGCCGCCAGGTATCTCAAAACTACCCCTATCTCCGTTGCGCTTGATCCGATGGATGGGAATGAATCGGCGGAGATCATCCTGAGAGATGTTCGCGGCATGATGATAGGCGAGGACGCCGAGGATACGGAGTGGAACGCCGCCAAATCCGAGCTGATGAACAGGATCATACGGTTCGAAAACCAGAGCGCCGATAAAAGCCTTTCGGCCTTCCTGGACTATCACGCCCTGCTGGCGGGGGTGGACGAGTACAGGGCCGAGAAGGATAAGATCACGCTGATGACGCTTCACTCGGCCAAGGGAACGGAGTTCCCCGTCGTGATAATCATCGGCATGGAGGAGGGTGAGCTGCCGCTTTACAGCTCACCCCCGGAGCTTTTGGAGGAGGAGAGACGGCTCTGTTACGTCGGGATGACGAGGGCCAAGGAGAGGTTGTATCTGGTCACGGCGCTCTGGAGACGAGGGATCACCGAGGGGAGGGTATCCCG
>CAZHVH010000133.1:0-8147 GCA_964535855.1 uncultured bacterium | reverse complement strand
AGAGCTTCATCGGGGTTTTCGTGAGAGCAGTTTGGACATCTCATGTGACTCCCCCATGTGTTGATTTCGAATTCAGTGAATTATATCAGAATCCACATGGGGAAGTCCATAGAGATTCGCTCATATATAGGGGTTTTCAACGCTTTTCGCCAGCGCTGTAGCGGCAGGCCCCCGTGCCTGCCGGATTCGGGGGTATACACAGAGGAGCGCCCTTACCACGCCTGATTATGCCAAATCATTGAAAAGCCCTTCGCTCATATAATCAACGCTTCAGCTCCGCCCAGATAATGAGCAGCTTCTCCGATACTCTAACAGAGGTGACCTCCTCTGAGTTGGGGACATCGGGACCGATCACGGTCACATCATCGAACTCCACGTGGGCGAACAGGGCTCCCAAGCCGAACTTGCCGGATTCATAACCGCTTAGGATGGTATACTGCACCATCAACTTATCGTCGATGTAGAACATGCATTTATCACCTTTAACCTCCACCTTCATTCCGTACCATCTACCGTACTCTATCTCAGGCACGAAAGGGGGAACGACGAAGCTCCCCGCGCCACCGCTGCCGGTGAAAACCCCGATCCCTGCCGTCGTAACCCCGAAGATAGGGCCATACAGGCAATATATGTGGAAGGTGCTGGGTGCCCTTCTCATACGCACCGCTATCCATATCCGACCGACGTCCGGAAGGAGTTTCTTTAACATGCGAGCCTTGAAGATAATGGTGTAATCCCTCCAGTCATCTTCCCCGAACGTCATCGCACATATGGATCTGATCTCCGGGGCCTCATAATGCAGGACTCCATCCTTGACCGACCATTCCCCACATTTCACCGGAGGGGTAAAATTGTAAGGTTCCCATCCATCGTAGTTCCCATCGTTGAAGTCGTCCCTCCACACGCCAGCGAGGGTGGGAGAGGATGTGGAGAACACAACCAGAAAACAGTCAGGAAGTTGGTCTCATAGGTATGTCCAGGGGCATAGTACATCCTGATTCCAGGTGCGATCTGATAATCGCCGTCCACCACCAAGAGACGTCCCTCCTCCTTGATCTTCTCCAGCTTGGCGTAATCCTCATCCAGGGCGAGTCTGATGGAGGTGCCGTCGGGCAAGGTGAGTTTAAGCGGGTTCGGCTTTTCAAAAGCCGCCTTCTCGATTATGATCGTGGCGTTCGGGAACATGTCTACGGCGCCAAGATGGTCGAAGCAGGTATGATCCACGACGACGTAGTCTATGTCCTCTGCTGTAACCCCCAGCTTGCCGAGGAGCTCTCTCTGATCGACGTAATTCCTGTCCTCTATTCCCATCATCTTCTTCATGGATTCCGCGGTGGTTCCAGGACCGTAGATCAGATCTATATCCGGACCCTTGACGTAGATGAAGTTTATCGGGGCGTCCTCACGGTTCTTAGCGGCTATCTCGTCCGTCGGCTCCTCCGCAAATCTGAAGAGTGCACCTCCCTTTTCGAACATGCTGATCATACAGGCGTAGACCTCATATTTAGGCAGTTCCGTCGGAGCCTCCACCTTGACTATCCTGTCGGCAACGGGCGTGAACCTGTCGTATACCTCCATATCATGACCCGGAACCAGCAGGGCATCGGATGATCCCATCACCTCGCGTATCTTATCGTAGCTCTGCAAAGTCGATTCGATGTCGGTGACGACGAAAGGCGGCGGGACGAGGTTATATCTGAGATGGAGATTAGGTGTAACATGAGGCGCCAGCTATTATCACCGTGCCGTCCTTGGTGTTGACGGCAAGGAAGTTGGTGGCATAGGTGTGTCCGGAAGCATGGTACAGATTGATCCCGGGAGCGATCTCACAATCGCCGTCCACAACCTTAAGCCGCCCCTCCTCCTTGATCCTCTCGAGCATGGCATAATCCTCCTGACGGGCGAATGGGAAGAAAGTGCCGTCCTCCATAACGAGCCCGAGAGGATTTGGATGATCGAACGCTTCCTTTTCGATTATAACGGTGGCGTTTGGGAGCAGTCCCGCTCCGCTGGGACAGTCGAAGCACATGTGATCGATCACGGCGTAGTTTATCTGATCGAGCGTAACACCGAGCCTGCCGAGCAAAGTTTCGTGGTCGAGATAGCCGATCGGTTCAGAAGTCACATCGGGTCCAAAGGCATATTCCAGCCCCTCCGCTGTTGGTCCGGGGCCATAAAGCAGGTTCACCTCCGGTCCTTTAACATAGACGAAGTTGATCGGGATACCCTCCCGATTCTTGTCTGCCATCTCGGTAGCCAGTTGAGGATCACCCACCTCCCTGAATCTGAATTGGATCTCAGGCGGGTATTTGGCCATTCTGAGGACGTAGACCTCGTATTGCGGCACGTCCTGTGCCAGAACGGCTACCGTGGTCAGAAGCATCATAAAGATCGTGGTTGAGAGTAGAATTTTCATCTTGACCTCCTTTTGGGAATTGGTTTAATTGATTTCTCCTTGGGCAAAACCCCGAAATCCACCTCTGGGGATGGAGCGTTCGGAGGGGATTTCAGACCTCGAGAGAGGTGATACCCTCGCGTATAGCATATTTCGTGAGCTCCGCCACCGTGTAAAGCTCCAGCTTGTTCATGATCTGTCGTCGATGGGTCTCGACCGTTTTGACGCTAACATGCAGAATAGAGGCGATCTGCTTGGTGCTTTTCCCCTCGGCTATGAGCTGCAATACCTCCCGTTCCCTCGGTGTGAGCTCGCCGAAGGCGGAGGTCTCATCCTTGGGAAATCCGCGGATATACTCCTTGATCAGGAGACTTGCCACTTTGGAGCTGAGGTAAAGTTCGCCGGCCATGACGGCGCGGATGGCGTTAGCCAGCTCCTCAAAAGCGCAGTCCTTAAGCAAATATCCCGAAGCTCCCACCCTTAATATCTCGACCACGAACCGTTTGTTCGAGTGCATCGACAGGGCGATAACCTTCACGCCAGGGAATTCTGAGGTTATGTGCCGGGTCGCCTCTATCCCGTTCATATCAGGCATAGCGACGTCCATGACCACCAGATCAGGCGACATTTTCCTCACTATCCGGATGGCCTCTCGACCGCTGCTTGCCTCAGCGATCACCTCCATATCGGATTGACTATCGATCAGCGACTTTATCCCCTCTCTAACGATTCTATGGTCGTCTACCAGCAGAACCTTTATCTTCAGCTCCCCCACCTCCTTTAAGAGGGGCTATTAGAATCACCTTCGTTCCCCTCCCCTGTTTGGAGTTGATCTCCATCCGCCCATTAATGTAGTTCAACCGCTCACGGACGTTGAAAAGTCCGAATCCGATATGTTCCACCTCCTTGGGGTTAAAACCGATTCCGTCATCTTCAACTTCGATCCGAATCTCGTCATTCTCCCGGCGAATGGATATCTTCATTCTCTCAGCCCTGGCGTGCTTGATCACGTTCATGCACAACTCCCTGACAGCTTTGAACAGGATGATGAGCATCCTTTCATCCATCGGTTTCTCCTTACCATCGCCCTCAACCTCGATTGATATGCCATGCCGTTCCTGCAATTGACCAGCGAACCATTCGATTCCCGCCTCAAATCCCAGCTCATATAGCACGGGAGGGCTCAGCTCAAACGTCAGCGTTCTGGTCGATTGAATCACATCGTCCAGAAGCTCCCGTATCTCGTCCAGGGAGCGGCGCATCTCCGGGGAGGAGCTCTCCCGCAGCGCGTTCAACTTGATCCTAATGACCGCAAGGGTCTGACCGATATGATCGTGCAGTTCAGCGGCTATCCGCCGACGTTCCTTCTCCTCGGTCAATGCCAGCTCCGAAGCTAAAGATCTAATCCTCTCCTCGGCGCGTTTGTAGGCGGTGATGTCTATCGCCACTTCGATCACCCCTACTAGTTCTCCGTTTTCGTCGTGGACTGGGCAACCTCTCACGAGTAGAACCTGCCCATCAGGGTGATGCACCTCGCCCTTCTGGGGACGACCGGTTCGGAGCGCTTTGAACACCGGACAACCCTCGCACGGCTCATCGCGCTGATGCCATATCTCGTAACAGTGCCGGCCGACCAGCTCCTCAAGAGGTAACCTAGTTGATCGGAGCGTGGTCCTATTGACCCATACCACTCTCATCTCTTTATCCTGATACACCAGATGCTCCAGCATACTATCCAGAATGAGGTCTTTTCTCAGTTCCTCTGCTTTCCTCTTTACTTTCTCACACCCTGACATTACATCTTACCTCTTCATTTCATTCTTCTCCGGCCCCGCCGTCGTTTAAGTCATAACCAGGTTATAGGCGACCTAAATCAGGCTGAACAGCGGGACCGTGCTTTTCATCTTACTCCCCTTATCTCACCCCATATGATCGCCAATTTACCCATAGGCTCTACACCCACGACCGTTTCAAAAGCCATGGCGTTGGAGAACACCTTCAACGCTTATCGGGTTCGGAATCGCCATCATCCTTTACCTCCTCAATGACTTCGTTTCAACCTAGCCCAAACGGATGTCAGTTTCGATGCTGGCTCAACTGGCGTATATCCAGGATTGAAATCCGGGACATCGGGGCCGGTGATTATGACATTGTCATACTGATTGACCCCCGCATGTGCCTCCAATCCCACCATCCCGGATTTCAGGGTTTTATCGTGAATCGAGATGAGTTTCTCACCGTCCACCTCCAACTCATATAGATCTCCTTGGACCTTCGCCTTAAGATGATACCATCTGTTAAGCTCGACGGTCATCGCTTTTATCTTCCTTGGAAATGCATCGTTGTTAGCCAGATAAGTCGCATAAATCCCTGATGGTCCGAGTGGATTTGCCAATGCCACAAGGCCAAGGACAAGTGTTTTGGTAGCGGCGCCGTTTTGACCGTTATGTCGCATGGCGATAGCAAAGCTGGGAATGCTATTTTCTATAGCTACGATGCGAGCGTCACATTCCACCTCATAATCCTGCCACCCTGCATCTCCTATTACCAGGTAAGCGCCCCAGTTAGAGGGATTTTCTCCGATCAGCACCCCCGATTCCACCTTCCAGATGGTCTGATTTTGTTTCATCCATGTCTCCTTCCATCCCTGGAAATCCCCATCGTTGAAATCATCCCTCCACGTCCCTGCCCAGACGAACGTGGGAAACAGAAAGAAGATAAAAATACGCATGGTTGAACCTCCTTTAACGTCCTTCAGTTTTAAGCCTCGCCCAAGTTATGGGCAATTTACCCTTCGATTTAACCGGCTGATACCCATCTGATATCTCATCGCCTGTGATGACGAAGTTATCGAAATGAACCTCCGCTCCGCCTACACCTATTCCCACTTCACCCTCTGCAGCGAGCTGTGCCCATCCCGTCCAGTTCTTTTCACCGATGAGTTTCCCGTCAATGCTGAAAGACATCCTCCCGCCTTTCACCTTAACCTTAATCTGATACCATCTGTCCACCTCAAAGGGAGTCGGAAAAACAACGCTATCAACCTCATTCAGATTAGCATTATAGAGTGCTAGCTTTACCTCACCCATAGCGTGAAAAGATCCCCATATAAATCCCCTAATGGGGTCCTGTCCGAGAACATCCCTCGCCCACACACAGATATAATCACGTTGATTGTCTATCCTCCTGGCCATCCGGGCATCGACGGTCAGCGTAAAATCCCCAATTCGCTGACCATCGTTGAAGATGACGCCGGTGGTTCGACTGAAACCAAAGTCGATTATCACAGCATGTCCATCTTCGACCTTGATACTGCCACCTTGGACGAGCTGTTTCCAGCCTTTTAAGTCGTTATCTTCGAAATCATCTCTCCACGTCCCCGCCAAGGCGAGTGCGGGGGGTAAAACTAGGATTATAGTGAGAATGCGCATAGCTGAGTCTCCTTTTCATCCTTAATCGCCCCCATGTCGTAGAGAGAGCAGAATGGAAACTGACAGGGACAATCCCTCCTGGGAGAAAACCGGAGAAATATTTGAGATTTTCCGATAGCCTTTGGGCGATCCTGTTGAAATGATCCCCGTCATCCTCCTCGTAAACGTATGGTAACTCGAACTCCTTGAGCAAAGCTACGAAATCTCTGCTAAGAGGTGTTAACGCGAACTGGTCGTTTGTGCCAGCGTAGAGCCAGAAATGAAGTGGAAACAGTGTCTGATTATGATTCCCGACCAGATGTCCTGGTAGTGACCCTCCGGGATAACCTGAAGAGAGACCTCCGACCAAGCTGAACATATCAGGATGTTGCAGAGCGATGAACAGCGCATCGTGTCCGCCCAGGGAATGGCCTGTGATCGCCCTCCCTTCCCTACGAGGGATAGTGCGAAAGTTGGAATCGACAAAGGGAACGATCTCATGAACAAGATAATCGTCATAGGGGGTAATACCTTCCTCTTTTCTAGCCCAACTGCGGTTCATGTTTGGAAGAACTATAATCAGAGGTTTAATCTCCCCACTTTCGATCAGCCTGTCGGCGATTAAATCGGCCCGTACGTCACTCATCGTCCCCCCATATCCTGCCCCTAGGAAGGTCCTGTTGGTCCCGCTAAAGCCGTGGATCAGATAGACCACGGGGTAGGCGAGCTCCGTGGTGTCATATCTCTCAGGCAGATAGACGCTCAATTCCCTCTCTGCTGCCTCTCCAGCGCTGGCTAAGAGTTTGCTGGTGATGTGATAGTGCCTGACCTCTCCCGCCGCGAAGGCATATGGCCGTGTGATCGGGAGGATTAGCAAAGCGCAGAGAAGAACGCTAAGCGTTATTACCCTTCGTTCAGTTATCATCTCCTCCTCCTTATCTCACCCCATGTGATCGCCAGTTTTCCTCTAGGTTCTACGCTCACGACCGGCTCAAAGGCCATAGCGTTGGAGAAAACCCTTAACGCTTCTCCGGTGTGAGCCATGACATTGGAGGTGTGATCACCTGACAGCTCCATATAAACATGTTTAATCCCAAAGCTCTCTAATTTCTCATGTAGCTCATGGGCATTGCCGAGCAGGTGATCGCTCTTACCAACGATGATGCAGATCGATCTCATGCTTCTGAGAGCGTTGAGGTGTTTATCCACCATCCTTAATATATCGTGCTCCAAAAACCTATCATAAGCCTCTTTGGCTTTCACCACCTTTTTAGGTTTAGTATCGGTGTATACGAACGGAGAGTCACAGTAAAATGGAGGACGGTGAGGATTCGGTACATAGGCAGCACATTCGGCGACCAGTTCCTGTGAAACCCAATCCAAGGATTGGAATTGCCCCCAGCTCTCTAAGGTCGACACGCTCGCATATCCCTGGGGGAAGATAGAGAACATATAATTCTCATAATCGTAAAGTCCCGATATCCCTCCCATGCAGCTGAAGACGTCGGGATAGAGCATTCCAAGTTTCATCCCACCGTATCCACCCATCGAGTGACCTACTACCGCTCGGCTTTCGCGTTGAGGCAACGTCCGGTAGCGATTATCGATGTACTTTACTAAATCCTTCGCGATAAAATCGGCCCAGTTGCCTGTCGTAACTGAATTGGTGTACCAGCATCCCCTGAGCCGATTACAGCAGTTCGGCATTACGAGGATCATTTCCCTGACCTTTCCTTGCTTTAACCATACGCTCATCGAGTGGAGGATATTGCCGCTGATATAGCCCCCACCTGTCCATAGGTTATTATCAGCGGTGAACCCGTGGAGCAGATAGACGACGGGGTAACGCCTATCGGGTTCAGAATCGTAGCTGGGAGGCAGGTAGATGGTCACCGCTCGCTTTGGAGAGTCTCCCAGGAGGTTTCCCTCCAAGGAGGGGGAGTAGACCACCTCTCTGACCAGCTTCCCCTCCTGTGCCATAGCGGCAAGGCTGGTCAGGAGAAGGCAGAGGGTAAGAAGGGATAATACGAGACATCTTCTTGTGTTCACTATCTTTTACCTCCCTTTCTCTTTCAGCCTCCTCAGATTCCTCATCTTTCACCCCTTCAGGAATTTTGTTTCAGTTTGCCCCATGTAATGGGTAGTTTGCCTTTCGGCGCGACCGGCTGATCGTTACCTAACACCTCATCGCTTGTGATGACAAAGTTGTCGAAATGAACCTCAGCACCTCCCGCACCTAAAGCCTCCATGTCCCCGCAAGGGCAAGGGTAGGGAACAGGAGCAGGATGATAAAAATGCGCATGGCTGAACCTCCTTCCCGATGATTTTGGAGCTTGATTTTC
>CAZHVH010000132.1:0-8167 GCA_964535855.1 uncultured bacterium | reverse complement strand
AGCTGGGAGTTTCAGTCGAGACAGGCCTATCTGCTCTCAGGGGTCTGCTTCATAAACGAGAAGATCGGCTGGGCCGTGGGCGATAGAGGTGAGGTGCTCTTCACCGATGACGGCGGAAGGACCTGGTATCCTCAGGATAGCTCCACGGGCGAATGCTTCGGGGATGTGTATTTCGTCGACGAGAAGAACGGCTGGGGCGTGGCGGAATGGGGAACCATCGCCCATACCACCGACGGAGGGAAAACGTGGAAGCTGCAGAAAAGCGGAACTAAACAGGCGCTCTTAGGTGTCTACTTCGTCGATAGGAACTACGGCTGGGCGGTCGGAAACGCCGGCGAGATCCTACACACCGAGGATGGAGGCGAAACGTGGATGAAGCAGAAAAGCGGCGTCGATAGAGATCTGATGGACATATACTTCGTCGACAGAAACTCCGGCTGGGCCGTGGGCGATGGCGGTGTGATACTGCACACCGAGAATGGCGGTAAGACCTGGATCAGACAGGGGGATTTCGATGTGTGGTTTCTGGGCGTGCATTTTGTAAACAGAAGGGAAGGCTGGGTCGTTGGTGTCGGCGGAACTATCATTCATACCTCTGATGGGGGCAGAAACTGGGTTAAACAGTATTCTGGGGTGAAAAACTCTCTTAGCGATGTCTTCTTCCTGAACAGCCGCGTCGGATGGGTCGTGGGCGGAGAAGGCACGATACTTGCTACAAGAAACGGCGGGAAAAACTGGAGCAAAAGGTTCAGCGGCACGAGATATAACCTCAACTCGATATATTTCATCGATCCCAAACACGGCTGGATAACGGGGGATAACGGGATAATTCTGAAATTCGTGCCGAAATAGGGAGGGATAAAGGATGAACACCGTCAGGACGGCGTTTTTAATGATAGCGCTTACGCTTCTGTTGATGTTCATCGGAGGCATGCTGGGCGGCAGGGACGGGGCGATAATCGCCCTGATCTTCGCCGGAGGGATGAACTTCTTCTCCTATTGGCTCAGCGATAAGATCGTGCTTGCGATGTACAGGGCCAGAGAGGTGGGACCGAGCCATAGGCTCTACAGGATAGTCGAGCGGCTGGCAGCCCGTTCCGGCATGCCGATGCCGCGCGTGTATGTCATTCCGACAGACTCCCCCAACGCATTTGCCACGGGGAGAAGTCCGAGACATGCCGCCGTGGCGGCGACAGAGGGCATACTTCACATGCTGGACGACGATGAGCTGGAGGCCGTTTTGGCACATGAGCTGTCGCATATAAGACACAGGGATATCCTGATAGCGACCATAGCTGCCACGCTCGCCGGCGCGATCATGATGCTCGCCCATTGGGCGAGATGGGCAGCCATCTTCGGAGGTTTCGGCGGCAGGGATGACGATGAGGGAGGCGGCGCAAACGTTCTTGTTCTGCTCTTCATGATAATCGTCGCACCGATAGCGGCGATGTTGATCCAGCTGGCGATATCCAGGTCCCGCGAATATGCCGCCGATGAGGGAAGCGCAAAGCTGTCAGGTAAGCCGCTCGCCCTGGCAAGCGCCCTTGTGAAGATCGAACAGGGCGCCCGATACTATCCGCTCAGGGCGAATGAGGCGACGGCCCACATGTTCATCGTCAATCCGCTTAAAGGCGGTCTGTCAGGGCTGTTCAGAACCCATCCGCCGACCGAGGAGCGAATACGTCGTCTCAGAAGGATCGCCGCACAGATGGGAATCGTTCGATGAAGATCAAAAGGATCAGGCTAAAAAACGTCAAAAGCTACCTCGACCAGACGATCTCATTCCATGAGGGCGTCAACTTCATCTCCGGCCCCAACGGCTCCGGAAAAAGCACCATCGTCGAAAGCATAGGCTACGCCCTCTTCGGATGCAAGCCCGAATATAGGTTCAGCGATTTCATACGGCACGGCCAACGACGCGGCGAGATAGAGATATGGATTGAGGCCAACGATGAAAGGGAATACCGCGTGATACGACGGTTCACTTCACGAAGCGGTCAAGCCTGGCTGATACTCGACGAGGAGACGGGGATGGAATTGGAGAGCGGCGAGACGGATGTCAAGGACTGGCTGAGGGAAAACCTGGGGCTGTCGTCCGGCGTCGAGCCTGAAAGCCTTTTCAAAACGGTCATAGGCGTCAGACAGGGAACCTTCGTCGCCCCCTTCCTCGCCACACCCAAAGAGCGGGAGAGATACTTCAACTCCATACTCAACCTGGAAAGCTACAGAGAGGCCTTCGAAAGAACAAGGGAGGCGGAAAGCCTCATCAGATCCGAAATCGAGTTGCTTTCAGAGAGGATCAAGATCCTCTCCGAAAGATGCCAGGGATATGAAGGGATGAAAGAGGAACTGGAGGAGGTCAGATCTGAGCTCAGATCGGTCGAGGAGAGCGAGGGGCGCTTAAGCTCCCTCTTAGCTGAAAGGAAAAAACTGTTGGAGATACAGCAGGAGCTGCAGGAGGAGATAAAGTCCCGAGAGGAGGAGATGGCGAGGCTGGAGAAGAGAATCGAGAGGACGAAGGCTGAGAGGAAGGGGATAGAGGATAAGATCACAGAGGCCAAGAAGGCCGCCGAGGTGCTGAAGCTCACCGAGCCGGACCATAAACGATATCTCCGGATAGAATCGGAGCTTGAGAGGATCGAGGAACGGCGGAAGGAGAGGGATTCGCTCCAAAAGGAGGCACAGAGGCTACAAAATACCGTATCGGCCCTCAAGGCGAAGTCAAACGAGCTTGCGAGGTTCTACTCGGAGGAGAGCCAACGGCTTGAGGCGGAGATCGAGACGATCTCTCAGGAGATCGAGGGAATCGAGTCGCAGATGGTGGAGGTTTCGCGGAAGTTGGGGGAGATCGATGAGCGGATAAAGCGGTTCGACGAGATAGAGATGAAACTGGATGAGCTCCGGGAAACTGATAGGGAACTCGACCGCATATCACAGAGCGTCTCGCAGATGAGGGAGAGGATCGAGGAGCTGAAAGGGGAGAGGGAAAGCCTGAGGGAAAGGGTGAGCCGCTTTGACGAACTGAAGGATGAGGTAGCTCGGGGCGAGAGGATCGAGGAGGAGCTGAACCTGAAACGGTCGGAGCTGGCGGCACTTCAGGAGAGGTTGAAGGCCGCCCGCAAAAACGCCCGGCTGGCGAAGGGCGGCAGATGTCCCCTGCTCTCCATCCCCTGCCCGGCCATCGAGGGCGGCGATCTCGAGGCCTTCTTCCAAAACCAGATCGAATCCATCAAGGCGGATATATCGAAATGTAAGGCGGAGATGGAGCCGCTGGAGGCGGAGGTTCAAGGGCTAAAGCTCCTACGCCAGGAGCTGATGAAACTCGAAGGGGATAGGGACAGACTGGGGAAGGTTGAGGATGAGCTGAAGGAGATCTCCGAAAGGCTGAATCGACGGATCTCCTCCATCCCGATATCCCACATCAACGGAGAGCTGGCCGATCTGAGGGATAAACTCGCCGCCGTAGGGATAAGAGCGGAGATCGAATACCCGCGGGCGCAGATCGAAAGGCCGGATGATCTGGCGGCACAGATGGACGGTATCATCCGATCGGTCGGCCGGGAGGTGGAAGACGCATTAAGGGAGATCAGGAAGGATCGGGAGAAGACGAGCAATCACCTTTCGGCGCTGAAGGCCGATAGGAGCTCCAAGCTCAAAAGGCTGAGACAGGTCAAATCACAGCGCGATAAACTGGAGAAGACACGGGCCGAGATCGAATCCTTAAATGAGGAGATACGAGCCAAGGAGCGGGATTATGGGCAGCTCTCGGAGAAACTGAGGCGGTTTGAAGGTCTGGAGGAGGAGATCTCCAGGCTCAGGGATGAGCGCGAGCGGGTACGCGAGGGACATGAACGGTATATCCGTAACGAGCGGACCGCCCGTCAGATCGACGAGCTCAGAAGAGCATTGGCGGGCAAGGAGTTCGAGCTGGGCGAGCTCGAACAGGATCACAGGCTTCTCAACGTCAGACTCGAAAGCCTCAAATCGAAATTCGATCCTGAGCTGCTGTCAAGGCTCCAAGACGAGGTGAACGAGCTCAGCGGAGACCTGGCCGCCGTCAGAGAAAGGATGAGGGGATTGAGGCGTGAGAGGGAGAGGCTTGAGGGGCAGATCGAGGAGATGGAGAGGGTGAAGAGACAAATCGAAGAGGCATCCCGCCGGAAGGGAGAAAGCGAGAAAGCGCTCGAGCTGTTGAGCTTTCTCAGGAACAGGGTGCTTAACATGGCTGGCGACAAAATCGCCTCCAAATACAGGGAGAGCATCGCCCTGGAGGCTTCAAGACTTTACAGGGAGATCTCCGGTGAGCCGGTCATCCTCAGATGGGATGATAGCTTCGAGATAACCCTGGTCGACAGGACGGGGAGGGGTGAGAGGGAGAGGAACTTCAAGCAGCTATCGGGCGGGGAACAGATGAGCGCCGCCCTGGCGATCAGATTGGCGCTTCTGAGCTTCCTCTCCGACGCCCGACTGGGCATATTCGATGAGCCGACGGTCAATCTCGATGAGGATAGGAGGTTGAACCTCGCAAGGGCGATACCCTCCGCCGTGAGGAATTTCTCCCAGCTCTTCATCATCAGCCACGATGACTCCTTCGACTCGATCACCGAGAACGTCATCAGGCTTGAAAAGGATGAAAGAGCTGGAAGCAGATTGGCCGGGTAATCCCTTACAAAACGCAAAGGAAGGAGAAGATCGAGATGAAAACCCATATCCTTATCCTAGTAGGTTTAATGCTCGCCCTTTCGAGCACGCTCTGGGCGCAATATCAGATCGGCGACGCCTGGCTCGTGGACCAGGGTGCCGGGCAGATAATCAGGATAATGGCGAGCAATCAGATCGATCCACAGGCGATATCCGGTTTCAAACAGCCGGTGGTCGCAGCGGTCAACCCGAAGGACTGGAGCCTGTGGATCGCCGACTCGGCCGCACAGGTCATAATAAAGTTCAACGCCGAGAAGAAACCGACCGTCACGATAAAGAACGTCAAAACCCCATCGACCATATCGATCGATCCGAAGGATGGATCGATATGGGTTGGCATGGAAAACAGCGTCGCCAAATACTCGGCTGACGGCAAGAGGCTCTTCAGGATGGGCGGGGTTATCGAGGCATATGTCGCCGTTAACCCCAAGGACGGCACATGTTGGGTCACCGACTCCGGGAAAAGCGGGAATCCGCCCGGCAGAGTGCTGAAACTCGCCCCGGATGGAAGCCAGCTTCTGGTCGTGGACAAGGGATTCACCGAGCCCAAGGGCGTGGCGGTGAACCCCGCCGACGGAAGCGTTTGGGTGGTCGACAGCCAGGGCAATCAGGTGGTCAGGCTGGATGCCAACGGCAGAATCGTGGCGAAGGTGCAGGGCCTTAACTTCCCCTCATCCGTCAGCGTCAATCCCAGAGATGGAACCGCCTGGATAGCCGATACGCAAAACGGCCGTCTCATCAAGGTCGATCCCAGCGGCAAGATAATCCAGGAGATCTCTCAGCAGATGTGTAGCAGCGTAGGCATTATGTTCCCCACATTCGTAACGGTCGATCCCAACGACGGCGGGATCTGGGTGATAGACCAGATCATCAGACAGGTGCTCAAGTTCGACGCCACCGGTAAGCCTAAGATCCAGATACCGAGACAGATACTTAAACGCCCCTCTTTCGTGACGATCTCGTATCTGGAGAAGAAATGATGGATCGGGTCAAAGGAGAAGGGAAGCAGGAGACAGGAGACAAGAGGGTATGTTTTCTGTTACCCTTATTAATTCTTGTCTCCTATCTCCTGTCTCCTCCCTCCTTCGCATTAACCGACATAGCCATCGGCCCGGAGGACATCTCACTTTCAAACCCATCGCCCAGAGAGGGCGAGGTCGTTCAGATCACGGTCACAGTCCATAACGTCGGGAATGAACCGGTCTCTCAGGCTGAGGACATAGAGGTATGGCTCTATGAAGGTCCGCCGGAGGATGAGGATTCGCTCAGAATACAGACGCTCAACACCATAACCGGCCTGGGAGCCGGCAGGAGCAAGGTGATAAGGGCCAGATGGCGCGCCCGATACGGCGTCAAAAGGATCTACGCCAGGCTTGACCCAGAAAATCTCATACCCGAAACGGATGAGACGAACAACCAGGCCTTCCTGGAGATAGACGTCAAACCCTTCCACTTCCAACCCGTCTCCAAGGGACAGATCGATGAGGCGATCAGAAAAGGCGTCAGATGGATCAAGTCACAACAGGGGGAGTTCTTCAGGAGATGTCCTCTGGACGGTTCTGAAAATCCCATTGTGATGCCGATCTGTAAATACGACAGGATAACGCTTCTGGGACTGCCGGTCGAAAGGAGGCCGAGCAGGGCGTGGGACCCCGTCTCCGGAGGCGTTGGCGCTACGGCCTTGGCCGTCATGACATTGCTGGCGGCCGGGTTGGATGAGAACGATCCGGCCGTCAAAAGCGGACTGGATTATCTGATCAAATATGACTGGAGCAGGGTGAACGACGTCTACTCATACGCCATGCTCATACCGGCCCTCGTCGCCACCGGCGATAAAGGGAAATACCTGAGCATGGTCCAACACGCCGTCGACTTTTTGGTCTCAAGACAGTTGCTCGCCGAGAAAGGATTTTCCGATAGGGATGACGGGGGATGGGGATACGGGGCGGTGGCTGACGGCGCTCATATGCAGTATGTGATATATGCCCTATATGCGGCCAAAGAATGGCCGGAGGTCAAAATCCCAAGGCGCACGTGGCTCAGGGCGGTCAAATGGATTAAAACCACCCAGCATAACAACGGTGGGTGGAACTACAACCTGATCCAGAGCCCTTTCGCCGAAGGGCCATATGGAAGCATGACCGCCACGGGACTTATGGCGCTGAAAGCCTCGGGCGTGCCCTTCACGGACGAACACGTTCAGAAGGGGATAAAATGGCTCGAAAGACATTACACCGTCACGAGCAATCCAGGATCGTTTTCATGGCATTATTACTATCTGCTCTCGCTGATGAGGGCCATGGATATACCGCCCAAACAGGAGACCTTAGCCGGACATAACTGGTATGAGGAGGCGGCGAGCTTTATAGTGCAAAGTCAAAAGCCTGACGGCAGATGGGTCGACGTCGAAGCCCCGGGAATGGCGGGCCAGGAGTACTTCCCCACCACCTGTTTCGCCGTGCTCTTTCTGCTGAGATACCTGCCACAACCCGTCAAACCCGATTTCAGCGTCTCGTCCGAGGGCATCGAGATCAACCCGAAGGTGGCCCAGGAGGGGAAACCGGTTAACATCAAGATCACCGTCTGCAAAGGGGGAAAACAGTTCGAGGGAAGGATTCCGGTCGGTATCTACGACGGCGATCCGAGCGTGAACGGGAAGCTGATAGAGCTGGTTCAGCTCACCCTGCCAAGGGAGATGTCGCTCGTCTCGACCAGCATAAACTGGAAGGCAGAGAGGCCCGGATATCACCGCATATTCGTTAGGATCGATCCCAAGAACGAGTTCGATGAGCTCTTCGAGTGGAACAACATCGATTATCAGGAGATGGAGGTCAAAGGCACGGGTAGAGCCCAAAAGGTGAGTTCACAGATAAAGAGGATATCCAAAGGAGTTTACAAGCTCGGGAGCCTGATCCTCGATACCAATCGAAACAAGATAGAGATCCCCGGCAGGGTGAACCAGATAGCCGGGGTGATAGAGTATCTGGCCTGCGGTCGATACGGGAAGCTTCATGAAAGCGTGCTTATGTTGGATACCGAGCCGATTCACCTTTACTTAGCCCTTCTGAGGTTAGGGCTTAAGCCGGGGGACGCCGTCAGAATGAGAGGTGATCCGCGAAGACCTAGAGGAGATGAGGTCGAGATCACCGTGGAGTGGGAGGAGAACGGCGTGAAAAAGTCGGTTCGCGCGGAGAAACTCGTCTATGACGTCACAACCGGCAAACCCATGCAGGAGACAAATTGGGTCTTCACCGGATCGAGGATAATGAGGGGGATTCTGAGGGCACAGGCGACGAAGAGCTTCATCGCCACCTACCGCGATCCGGACGCTCTGATAAACAACCCTCTGCCCGGCGGTGCCGACGACACGGTCTATAAGGTCAACTCCGCCCTTATCCCGCCCAAAGGAACACCGATCAAGATGATCATAAAACCGGCTCAAAAGTAGCATACGGATTTTCCTGTT
>CAZHVH010000131.1:0-8217 GCA_964535855.1 uncultured bacterium | reverse complement strand
AAATTTCTTCCAAAACCCCAGGTCGTGTTATATCATATATCCCAGGAGGTGTAAACCATGAGCCAGTATGTCATCAAACGAATCGAGGATATCTCAGGGGTTCCATGTCCCTGTGGAGAAGCCTTTCGCATACTTACAGGCGAGGATAACGACACGCTCAGCGTGCATGTGGTGAACATATCGAAGGATTCCAAACCCCATTATCACAAAAGGTTGAGCGAGACCTACTATGTGATAGAGGGCGAGGGGGAAATAGAGCTTGATGGGATAAGGAGAAGGATCAAACCCGGGACAGTTATTTATATACCGCCCGGCACCGTTCACCGCGCCATCGGCAACTTGAAGATCCTGAACATAGTTGTTCCGCCCTTCGATCCGGAGGATGAACACCAGGTTTCCTGAATCTGAAAATCCTTTGATTTCTTCCGGCACATCGATTACAATATCCTCCGATGAAATCCGAGGGGGTGCGACATGGCCAAAGGCGATAGATTCCCCTCCGAAAGGAAATCCCTCAGGGACCCCAGGACGGGAGCATCCATACTGCAGTTAACCGATCACCCCTCGATCAACCACAACCTCTACTTCCTGAATCCGTCCTGCACGCCCGACGGGAAGAAAATCATTTTCACCTCATACCGCACAGGGGAACCCAACTTGTTCATGGCGGATGAGGAGACGGGCCAGATCGTCCAACTCACCCAACTTGACGATATGAACCCGTATTCGGCCGTCCCTGCAAACGATAACCGACGCCTCTTCTTCTCGACGAGGGAGGAGGTCAGGGCGGTCGATCTGGAGACGTTCGATGAGGAAGTGCTTGCCTCGTTCCCGGGCTGTAGGGTTGGGAACTGTAACCTGAGCGGAGACGGCTCCCTGATCGTCACGGTCGTAAGGTCTGAGGGTAAAAACGAAATAGCGGTCGTCGAGACGGATGGGTCAGGGGCAAGAGTGGTGTTTGAGACCGAACGTGCCGTCGGACACGTGCAGTTCTGCCGCGCCGAGGGAAACCTGATCCTCTACTCAAGCGATATAACCCAGAGGATGTGGCTCGTCAGGCTGGATGGGACCGAGAACAGGCCGCTTTACCTACATGACGAGAACGAATGGATCACCCATGAATCCTGGCTGGGGCAGAGCTATGAGGTGATGTTCGTTCACTGGCCCTATGCGCTTAAAGGGATAGATGTCAGGACCGAGGAGGTTAGGATCATAAGCGATTTCAACTGCTGGCACCCCTCCTCCCGTCCCGACGGATCGCTCATAGTCTGTGATACCGTCCATCCGGATATAGGGCTGAGGCTCATCGACCCGAAGACGGGCGAACATCGCCCGCTCTGTTATCCGGGAAGCTCCTGTCGAGGAAGACAATGGACAAAGACCGTCCCGGCCAGGGGGAAGGTGGATGAGGGGACATATGGGCCGCAATGGACCCATCCACATCCCTCCTTCAGCCCTGACGGTCGGAAGGTGATCTATACGTCGGACAGGACGGGTCATCCACAGGTCTATCTGGTCTATCTAGAGGGGGTGTGAAAGATGGAGAAGCTAAGGATGGCCGTGATAGGGGTGGGGAGACGTGCGAATGCGCATCTTCCCGTTATAGCGGTCATGGAGGATATCTTCGAATTGGTGGGCGTCTGCGACATAGACGCTGAAAGGGCCAGGGAGGTGGCCGAGAAGTATAAGACGGCCTGGTTCAGCTCCGTTTACGATCTTTTCGAAAAGGCCAAGCCGGATGTGGTCGACATAATCGTCCCGGCGGACGGACATCACGCCGTAGCCAAAGCCGCGGCCGAAGCCAAGGTCCACATGCTGGTCGAGACGCCGATAGCGATCACGCTGCCGTGTGCCGATCTGATGATCCAGGCCGCTCAGGAAGCCGGGGTGAAGCTGGAGGTGGCCGAGAACGTCTGGAGGTTCCCCCAGCAGCGGATGCATAAGGTCATAGCCGATTCGGGAGTTATCGGAGATGTCGTCCGCACATATTGCGTCTACACAACGGGTGGATACCATGCGATGAACATAATCAGAGTGCTGGCGGGGGCTGAAGCGGTGGAGGCGATGGGTAAGACAGGTTATTGGGAGATACCGCTCGTCACGGATCACGCCGGTAGGAGAATCACCTCTGAGTCCTGGATCATGGGGATCATCACCTTCGAAAACGGCGTCATAGGGATACACGAGGGTTCGAACACCTACTCCAGCGTGCTGAGACGCAACGCGCCCAGGTTCTATAGGGTCGATGGAGCTAAAGGATTCGCTGTGAACGACGATCTGTTCCTGGCAGAGGAAGGCGAGGTTAAACGATATCAGATGAGATACCTGACAGCCGACTCCGCTCCGGATAGGATCGTGGTCGATACCGATCCTCCTCTGGAGTGGGAGAACCCTTTCAAGAGATACAGCCTCTCATGGGGACATCTCGCCGTGGCCTCGGAGCTTTACAGCATCTACAGGGCGGTGGTGGAGGATGAGGAGCCGGAATACGGGGCGATACAGGCCAGGAAGGATCAGGAGCTCTCGATAGCGATCCGCGAGTCCGCCAGGAAAGGCTCCCCTGTAAAACTGCCGCTTACAGAGATGACGGAAGTGGAAAGGGGGATACATGAATCGTTCGCCAGGAGATACGGATGTGATCCGCTTGAGGTCGAAAAACTTATCCTGAAACCATATCCCAGGGTTTGAAAAAGATGTTTCTAATTGAACCTAATGGTTTACCAAAGTGAAACACAAGACCGAGGTGATCAATCCCTTTTAAAGGGAACCACGGGAGAAGGCTTGAAAATAGGGACTTTCTCAGGACCAGGCCGGGATAAAAAAAAGACTTGACATTGGTATGCAAATTGCTTATAATATTAGTGATCCGCTTCTAACCTGTCTCCTCACCGCCCAAACCTGGGGAGGCAGGTATCACGCTCTTTGCCCCCATGGCTCGACCATGGGGGCTTTAATTTTATCTACATCCTTATGCTCACCAGGTGGCTTGCAGATAACCCTTTCATCTGTAGGGCATAATCCAGCGTTAAACCTTTGACCTTAAATCCCACCCCAAACGAGGGCTCCAGGTTAGCCAGGCCTGCCCGAAGGAAAAGCGCATCTTTTATTCCGATCTCCGATCCTAAGCTGAAGATGGTCGAGTATCGGGTTTTGATGGCACTCAGCAGGGTTAAGGTCCCCCATTTGCCGATCTGCCTTTCGCCTGAGATCCCTATCCTGAAATCGGCGGGGATGGTATCGCTCGTGCTGTTATTCCAGTGGATCCTGCTCGTAAACAGATCCGATATCATGCCGCCTATCCTTATGTCCCATCCTTCTATTCCCGGGAGGATCACCATCATACCGAGGTCCCAGCCGACCCCTTTGCCCCGCATCTTACCCATTCTCTGAGCGAAGATCTTCATGCTGGCGCCGAGGGCTATCACCTTCTCCCCTCGATAATACCTGAAATACCTCACAGGGGCTTGAGAGTATGAGAGGACGAAAGCCGTTTCGACGTCATCGAGATATCCTATGGGGGTGAAATCGGATCGCATATATGGGTTAACGAGCCTCTCGTCGTGTGATCCGGGAAGCTCGGGGTAGAGGGGTATATCTCCTACCCCTAGTCTTATCCATCCGATCCCAATGGAGCCGTATCGCGGAAGGGTATAAGCGGTCGAGATGAAGTCATAGGTTTCAAGTCCTAGAATCGTCCTATGGCTCATACCGAAGCCCACCCCATTGGTCTGGAGCTCTAAAACGGCCGGGTTCCAGAAAATAGCGAAAGTGCCTTTACAGTTGGAAACCCCTCCTCCACCTAAGGCAGCCTCTCTTGCGCTGGGAGCTATATCCATGAAATCCCTGGCATAATCAGCCCTGCAGTTCAGGGCGATCAGAAGCAGAATCAGGGTTAAAGGCAGCCTCCTTAGAATGTTCAACGTCCCCTCCATACGATCATCTTTCCCGTTTTAGAGGTTCTCCTTCCTCCGGATAAGACCATCACCCTGTAGAAATACACCCCATTTGAGGCCGGGTTGCCCTCTTCGTCACGTCCATCCCATTTAACCTCGTTATAACCGGCCTTCGCGGGAAGATATCTCAGCCTTCTTATCAGCCTTCCGGATGTGGTGTATATTTTTATCTCGGCCCTATCGCCATCCCTTGTTAGGAGATATGCGATCCACGTCTCATGTGAGAAGGGATTGGGATGATTAGCGATCGCCTTGATCCTCAACTCGCCGCCGACGTTGAGATCTATGGTTGCCTCCGAGCTGTTCAGGCTGGTATCATAAGCTATGACCTTAACCCTGTGTTTCCCCTCCCTCAGATCCGGCTCCCAGGTCAAGGTCGCCTCCCACGGACGTTTCTCCATTCTGCTGAAAATGTAATTCTCATCCTGTATCGGATTGCCATCCAAGTAGATATCAGCCCTCTGTATTCCGTTTTCATCCATGATCAGAGCTGAGATGGTGGGATTCTCGGAGCAGTAGGTTCCATCTATCTCGAGCTGACGATCGATCACACTCAAAGATATCTTGGGCGGCACCTTGTCCTCCGATCGACAGAGGGCATAGATCCCAAACTCTTCCACTTCCCCTTCAACACCCTCCTTTAAGGCCCTGATCCACATCCCGGGCGACTCCTCCCATCGATACACCCCTATTTCACCTTCTGCCTTGACGTTAAAGGATATCTTGAACTTCGCTTTCGCCAGAGGTGGATCGGAGCTGATCTCATAAGCTTCCGTGAGGGGGTGGATCGAGGGCTGAGGGGAATTAAGCAGGCCGGTCAGCTTCACGGAGATCGAAACGGTCGTCGGCTCAATGACCGATCCGGGCGGGAATTCACACGTGACCTTGCCATCGGGGCTCCGCACCTTTCCACCGAAGCTAGGGGTGACGTTAGAAGAGAAAGGCGTCAACCTCTTCTCCACCACGTTGTTCCCCTCATTCGCCTCCTTAATTTCGTCCTGTGGATCGACCACCACCGCGATCTTGGTCTCGCCGGATATCCGGGGCAGCTTGACCAGAGTCGTTACCGATCGATGGGCCTTGACGGCTGGGATCAATGTCGTCAGCACTTTATCCCCAACGTAAACCCTCACCTCGAACTTCCCCGAGCTTCTGCCGCCGAGGTTATCCACCTTGATGGACAGGAACATCTCACCCTGATCCTCGACGAGTCTCACCGAATCAGGTGAGATGGATAGATCCACCTCATCTTCACCGGGCATTCTGAAGTGAGTCGCCCCGATGGCATCCTCGCTTTCGTTTCTAAGGTAGGCGGTGATCGAAAGATCGACGCCGCCCGGAAGCCCTCTCAGATCGGATCGGAACGTCCCGTTTTCGGAGGAGACCCTGATATCCCTTAACGGTCCGTTCTCCCCCGCAATCATGAGTTCACCGGCTCCATCTATCGGCGGAGTGGTTCTTCCTATCACCTCGATCGATTCCCCGTTTGGTATGATCTGTAGCTCGATTTGTCCCTCGGGCAACGGCACGTCCGAAAAGGGATCGCCGAGCAGATTATAGAGATTAAGGATATCATAGATCAGCATATAATTCGGCATCAGGAACTTGGCCGCGACGACAACCGGCCCTAGTTTTCTGAAACCATGTTCAAACATCGCCCTGAAAAGTCCCTGTTCTAGCAGGTAATCCCCTTTAACCCATCCAAGTCCCGTGCTCCCCAGGACACCTATGGCTCCTCCGCTCGGATGCATCAGCAGTTTTTCACCCAGCCCTCCGGACATAGCCGTAAAGCAGGTGAAACTGACCACAAATGGGAGTGCAGTGGCGTTATGAAGTTTGGGGACATGCTCCATGGTCAAGACCTTCTCGTCGCTCCATATCCTACCTCCGCCGTGGCCTTTGAAGTGCACCAAGGCGCATCCTTCGTTTATCGCCCCAATCAGATCTGATGAAGTCCCGTGAAAAGGCGATCTCTCATCCGTGTAGATCCTTTTAATCTCATAGCAGGACGGGATGAAATCGGAGATCAACCTCTCACTGCTCGACTCAAACCAGCCAGGGGCGGCGACGAAAACCAATCTACGTCTCCAATCGCCCGGATTCATCTCTTTTTCCTGTCTGATTATCTTCTCGGTGACCTTCCCCACCTCTTGAGGCGTTTTGGCCGGTATCCTTCCGATGAACATATCGGGGAGAGAATCGTCGCCGTTGACACAAACCAACAGGTTATCTGTGGAAGCGAAGCCGAACTTGAACGAGTTGAAGCGATACGCGGGGACGGAACCCACCAGAAGCACATATGAGGGGGCAGGTCGTTTCCAGTGGAAGTAGGCGTATCTCAGGAAATCCCTGATGGCCTTTGGGGAGAGGATACCGTAGTTGAATTCATCATAGATATCGCCCACCTTAGCCACATAGACCTTGAGCCGGCGCGATCTGTAAAGGGCGAGTCTTTTAACCGCATCGGTTAGATTGTCGCTCGTGATTATCAGATAATCCGCCGAATTAGAGGCGTTTCTTAAGGAAGAAGGGGTGTCCATCTCGATCCTTACGGGCTTAAGCTTACGATCGGGGCTCAGGGCGATATATCGAGATCCCCCGGGGACATCGGTGAACTCCAAGGTGTATCCCGATCCATCCCTTCTGGGTTTCAGATTTGTGAATTTCACCCATCCGTCTCTGTAAACCTCAACACCTTTTCCCGAGAACCCCGACAGCCTGAAGGTTACCTCCTCCTTCAGATCGGGCGATTTGAAGGAGAGAAGATCGTCATGAGCAGTTAATCTTCTTGTGTATTCCACATCGATCCAATCGAGCACGCTCTGATCCACGTCGGCGGATTGAGCGTCGAGGAGACATCTCATCGTCAGAAAGTTCACCCCGTTTCTGAGGATACCGGCCGGGAAAGCGGTTTCAAACTCCATCTTGGTCTGTCCGCTCCATCGCAGATCGCCGATGGGCACGTCGTTCAGGTAAAGCTTCAGGTGATGATGGGTGAACGATCTGCCGTAGAAGAGCACCCTGAGCTTTGCCATACCGTTCGGGATCACCCCATATAGATCGAGCCGCACCCTTTTAGCCTCACCCAGGTTGATATCCGTCCAGAACAGGGAGGACTTGAGCCCTGATATGTATCCCAGGCCGATCCGCCGTGCGTTCCGTTCAAAATGTTCCGTCACCACACACCTATCCACGATCTTCCCCGTTTTACCTCCTCCATCCTTGAGCGCCATCCTCTCGCCTCGTTTCGATCCCCATGTCAGCCAGTAAACGTTCAAATCGGTGTAATCATCTCGATATGATTCACCCCAAAACTCGATATAGTCGTCGGGATCGAAGCGCCCGTCGCTTTCCCCGGCGACGAACAGCGGCACCACCCTACCCATGTTGAACATCCTGAAGGTTCTGGGATCTATATCCTCGATCGGAACCCCGGCCGATTTCAGATCTGAGAGGTTGATGTGATAGATACCCTCCTCCCGCACGTATACCTTACAGGCAGGGCTTGGAGGGATCCAGCCCTTACCGGTCGGAGCGGGACGAGGTTGGGGCGATGAGATGGGGGTGAAATTGGGAAGGAGGGAGGCTAGGAAATCGTCGAAGGGCCTTCCATATGAGGCGAGAGGATTTGAACCTGAACGGGAGATCCCCGTTTCGATTTTCACCCTGATATGCTTATACCTCGGCTGAACGGTCAGCAAGGCCACGCGGGCGTCGCCCATGTATCCTGTTTCGTTTATCCTCACCAGATCTTCCTGAGCATCATCGGGTTCCAGGATTATAAACTTCGGGTCGAAGTTCGGGGAGATCTGAATGGGAAAACTCAGGGGAGAATCGCCCTCCTTGAACTTTATATCAACGATGAGAGAGTGAGGAACGGGGAGAAACTCGATCTCACCCCCTATTGCGGTGAATATGCAACCTATCATGAGTTGAAGCAAGGACATGAGCAGTTGTAGGGTCCATCTCATGCCCTTGATCATCCTCATTTAGTTTTTACCTCAGCCCATGTGATAGCCTTTAACCTCCCGGATCGACCAAGCGTTATCGGTTCAGATCTCTCCCGCTCGCCTTTGAGATTCACCCATTCGATCACATATCGGCGAGGGTTATCCGATGGTTTCGGATCGAGGAATTCGTATCTCCCGCCCATCTCCCCCTTAGATGGGATCAATTTGGAATTGATTTTAACCCAGCCGTCTTTCGATTCTCTATAGACGTTCCATCCGACGATGCCCACCTCCGATTCGGTGCTCCAGCGGAT
>CAZHVH010000130.1:0-8227 GCA_964535855.1 uncultured bacterium | reverse complement strand
ATGATCAGGAAATATCTGCCGTTGTGAACCAGATCGCCGTCCTTATCCCTGCAATCCCACATCTCAAGGTTGCGTCCCGGATATCTGGCGACCTCCTTCACGATCGTCGCCACCACCCCGTTCATCCCGATCAGCCTCATCGTCACCTCAGCCGGGCCGCCGTCGGGCGTTATGAGCGTGTATCCTATCGACATCCTGTTGACATCGGGGGCGTAAAAGGGATTGGGCCATATCCTCACATCCTCCACCCTAAGATCGCCCCTGACCCGAAACTCCCTGCCTGAAACGAGGGCGAAAGTGCCGAGATGGTTAACGGCGATCTCCACCCCATCGCCGATGCACCTGCCGGCCAGTTTAACCCATCTCTCGGAGAAGTCGTCCCAGAAGGCCGGGACCACCGTTTCGGCCTCCACGGGACGGTTGGGGCGTATCATGAGCGAGGCGGGCCTGTGAAGTATCATCCCCTCAGGCTCGATCCGATAGACCCTGCTGTAAACCCTCTCGTTCCGACTGAACCCGAAGGAGGGAACGATGGAGGATCTTATCTCCGTCCCGCCATTGATCGCCCCCGGTGGGAGGATCAGCTCCATCTCGGCGCATTTGATCTTGCCCCCTTCCCTGCCGACCGTTATCCTTTCGGGCTCGACCTTGACCGGTATCTCGGCCGAGACGCCGCCCGATGAAGCCCATATCTTACCGGTGCCGATGAAGGTGGCGAGGAAGCTTATCAGATCGCCCTCTTGGGACACCTCACCCACATCCCCGCGCACCTCGCATCTGGGGGATTCGAGCTTTATCTCGTTGCCCATCTCGTCCGCACCGGATATCAGCACAGTGTAGCTCCTGCCCGATTCGGCCTCGAGCCGGGTGATCCTCTCCCCTGAGAGGTAGAACCTTATCTCCTTCAGGGCACCGGGGATGACATCGATCGTGGAGGTGGCCTTGAGATCTTTGTATCTCGCCGTGATCTCCGCCCTGCCCGATCTGCGAGCGATGAAGTCCGCCCCCATTTCTGAAGGCTTCAACTCCCCCACCCCTTTGAGCTCCCATGAGATCCGGAGCGTGCCGATTGGGTTATCGAACCTATCCGAGGAGAGGGCCCTGATGTGGAGGTTCTCCCCGGCGTGAATCCGGGCGGAGGCGGGCTCCAGCTTCAGCTCGACCGGCTCGGAGGGGGAGATCCTGAGGACGGCCTCGCCTGAGATGCCGGACTGTGATGCACGGATCCTCTCCGATCCCGCTTTCCTCGCCATGTATTGGATCTTCTCCCCTTCACCGACGATCCGACCGAGCCCCTCGCTCAGGCTCCATGTGGGCGAGAGGGAGATAGGATTTCCGAAGGCGTCGAACCCCTTAGCTATGATCTCAACCGATGAACCCGCCTCCAGGTCGATCGATGAAGGCTCCAACTTGATCTCGCTCAGGTTCGCCGGGACGAGCTTGACCCCTATCTCCTCCTTCAGCTCGCCCATCTCGGCCATGAAGGAGATCTCATTTACATCCAGTCTCTGCGGCGCCGTGTAGCTCCATAGGTTCTCCGATACCCTCTCCAGCTTCCCGACGTTCGGCTCGACTCTGAGGTCCGTCTTTTCCAGCCCTTTCGTCACGACGTTTCCGTTGCGATCTATCCCGGTCAGCCTCACGTCAGCCCTTCCGCCCGCCGGTATCTCCCGCGGTTCCACCCTGAGCGACAGCTTCACCGGCTCGCCTATCTCACCGGCCACCGAGACGGTTGCCATCCCGAGGATCCCATCCGTTTCAGCCGTCACTATGCTTATGCCTTCCGATCGGGATGCCCTGAAGAGGCCCGTTTCATCTATCTCGCCCCTCCCCGCGACCTCCCATCTGACGGTTATCCCTTGAATCGGATTTCCGAACCGATCGAATCCCTCGGCTGAAAATCTGATCGTCTCGCCGGGTTTAAGGGAGACGGATTCGGGCGAGATGGATATCCGCGCCAGATCCCCCGGCAGAACGATCAGGTTCAGCTCGTCGCTCATCCCATCCCGCTCAGCCACGACCCTGTAGCTTCCCGCCCTTGTGATTGAAACCCTCCCGTCGGGGCTCACCATCCCCTCGCCGCCTTCCAGGCGCAGTTTGGCGGGGCCGGGCGGCGAAAGGGCTAAGGTTAAAAGGTCACCGGCCCTGACGGGTACGGGGGATGAGGACGATCCGAGTTCGGGGTTCCCCGGCCAGAAGAGATCCAGCTCGTCCTGGGGGAGCTCGACCTCTATCTCGGCATAACCGTATATGCCGTTGGATCTCGCCGTCAGGAACGCCCTGCCCGGCCTCTCACCCCTGATCCTCACGCCATTTCCGTCGCCTCCCTCGACGGAGACCCCCTCAGAACCCTCCCATCTCAGCGATCGTAGTTCCGTCGAATTGCCGAAAGCGTCGTATCCATAAGCGGTCAGCTTAGCCGATTCCCCCACCTTAACCGTGAGATGTGAGGGACGGATCTCTATCCGGTTTGGCGGACCGGCGATGACCTTCAGAAACGCCTCGCCCCAGATCCCTTCGGCGATCGCCCTCACCCTGAAGGTTCGGCCGAGGGGAAGGGAACCGGTCGAGACGGTCCCGTCCTGCGACATCTCCCCCGCCTTTCCCCCCGACTCGTCGAGCAGCTCCCATGAGACCTCGATCGGAATCGCTCTGCCGGCGGAGTCCCTCCCGATCGCCCTGAATCTCACCCTTTCGCCCCTGACCGCCTCATATGATCCGGGCTCAACCCTGATGGAGCTCATCGTTCCCTCACTTTCGACGATCACGCGCGCCCGCGCGCTGAGATTGAGCTTCGGCGCGATGACCACAACCTCGCCCATATCGGGCGCTTTGAGATCCGTTTTCAACCTCAGGGACCCCGTCCCATCCATCTCCCCGATATCCCCGATTAACCTCCAGATCAGATCGGGTCTCCCCGGGATCAGATCGCCGCTTTGATCGAGGAGATGCACGTTGAACTTCAGGGATCTCCCCTCCCCAGGGCGGACGAAGACGTATCTGGGCGTGATCTCCATCCTGACGGGGAGATCCGAGCCTTCCGTCTCTCCGCCGAGGACGGGTTCATCCCAAAACTCTTTTCCCGCTCCCGCTTCGACCGTATATCCGGCGACCGCTCGTCCCCCGTTTGAATCCTCGGCCAGAAGATATCCCAGCCCGTCCCCCTCGACCCGCAGGACCTTCACTACATCCATCCTTTTCCCCGATAAGCCGTAGCAGAGGGAGGAGGAAGGTTCCAACAGGTTGATCTCATCGAGGGCCAGAAGCTCGGCCTGAGCTCTCACGCCTCCGAGGGCGGACTCAACGGTGAAGTTGCCGGGGGTTTCAGGGCGAACCACGCCGGTGGGCGAGACGGATCGGATCGGGAAGAGCTCATCCCCTTCCAGACCGATCTCCAGAAACCTCTGAAACAAGCGGGTTGGTATGGATGTATGTTCGGGAAACAGGAAACAGGAGGCAGGAGGCAGGATTTCCCTCTCCGATCTTCTCTCGACGATCGCAACGGTTGAAAGTCCCTGGAACTGTGCCGTCACATATCCGCCGGACGATCCCTCCCTCACCTTCAGAACCCCGTCGTCGGAGATCTCCCCCAGCTCGCCCGCGCATCTCCAGATCGGGATCACTCTCGTCTCGTTGCCCATCTCATCGAGGGCGTAAGCGGCGAAATGTATCACATCGCCTTCCCCCGCCCTGACGAAGGGAGGGGATATGCAGAGCTCGACCGGATCGCCCGGCGTCACCTCGATCTCAACCTCATCCTCGAGCCCATCCTGGTATGCCACGATCCGTCCCTCCCCCGCTCTGATCGCCAGGAAGGTTCCGTCCGGGGATATCCTGCCCACATTTCCCTCAACCCGCCAGCCCGGAATGAGGCTCATTCGGTTACCGCCCGCATCATATCCGTCCGCCTCCAGCGATATCGTCTCGCCGGCCCTGAGCTTTAGAGGGCCGGGGGGACGTATCTCCAATTTCCGGGGCGATGATCCGACCGCCCTCACATAAACCATGGCGTATCCCTTCACGCCGTCCGATTCCGCCTCGACAGAGTGATATCCCGGCCTTGAGGCCATGAAGAGGCCATCCGGAACCGACCATCTGAGCGAGCCGAGTGGGATGATATCGCCGAAGCTGTCATATCCCCGCGCTGTGAAGCGGATCGATTCGCCGGGATGGAGCTCGACGTATCGGGGGAGAACGGATATACGGGCCAGATCTCCGGGGGTCACCTCGATCGAGATCGAGTCCGAACATCCCAGGGCGCTGGCCGTCACCCGACCTCTACCCGGCCTTGAGGCCACGAAGGTGCACTCGCCGGTGATGTATCCCACCCCGCCCGTCACCTGCCAGGAGGGCAGGACAGACATCCGGTTTCCCCTCGCGTCGAACCCCGTCACCTCCAGGTCAGCCCTCTCGCCCACCGTGAGAAGAAAGGGATCGGGCTTGGATGGGAAACCCTCAGGCAATATCTGAAGCCTGGAGATCGGTCCGGGAGGATTTAGCTGGATCACGACCACGCTCTTGGCGAAGTGTCCGCCGGAGAAGGCGAAGACGCTGCCGTTTATGACCACGTTCCCCACGGCTGCCCCGCCGGTCTGATCGGTCGCCGTGAAGAGCCCGCTGCCGTCGATCTTCCCCGCGAGCGGATCGGTCTGCCATCTGACGTCGCCATAGGGGACCGGATTCCATTCCGAATCCCAGCCGAAGAGCAGAAACAGCTTCCTCCTGATCCGATCCGGCTTTGAGAGCGGCAGGTATTCGACATACGGCTCGAGCGTCAGCCGCTCTAATTCCCCGCTTTTGACCTCAATCGTGGCCGAGGCGGATATGTCGCCCAGGAGCGCTACTACTTTCCCTTTGCCCGGCCGCTTGGCCCTGAACCGTCCCTCCCCGTTCACCATCCCCACCCCTCCCCGCACGAGCCAGACGGGATGGAGTTTTTCGATCTCGTTCCCCGCCCCGTCAAAGCCTCTCACATGAAACTCCACCCTCTCGCCGACACGTAAGGTCGCCTCAGGAGGATCGATCTCCATCCTGAGGACCTCCCTGGGGTAGACCTCGACCGGAACGGATGCGGAGAGTTTTTCGTACTTGAGCTTGATCTCGCCCCCTCCCGCCCTATCGGCGACGAAGAGATTTCCCTCAATCCTCCCCAGATCCGGCGGATCGAGGGAGATCGTCAGCTCGGACGGATCGAACTCCACCTCATTGCCGAACCTATCGAGGATCAGGATCAACATCGGCATTCGATCGCCCGATGAGGCGCGGATACGCTTGGGGATAACGGATATCCGATAGGGATCGGCGGGGATGACCTTCACCATGATCTTCCCGACGACGGGCCGCCCATCAGCTCCCGGCCGCATCGCGACGGCGCCGATCCACCCCTCCCTTCCCTTCAGCTCAACGCATTTTGTAGCCACCAGCTCCCCTCTCCCCAGCATCATGCCCACGCCGTTCGATGAAAACCACCTGACGGGCACGTCCAGTCTCATCCCCTCCTCGTCCATCACCTCGGCCTCAAAGGAGATCCTTTCGCCGGCCCGTATCACGAGAGGCTGAGGCGAGGAGGGATGGATCCGCACGGCGGCGGGGGATTTCGGCGTGTAGATCAGATATCCGGAGGGCGGAAACCTCGTCGAGCGCGTCGATCCCGAATCATCGGGCAGATCCCTCGCCTCAACGGCGTATCTCACGCTCCCCGACAGCGCCAGCTCGGCGCTGAAGAGACCGTCGACGCCGGTCATTCGGACGGGACCTCTCCCCTTAACGAGCAGGTTTACCTCGCTGATTCCCCTGTTATCCGAGACGAGAGCCTCGAACCTGACCTTTCCGTCCGCCTCAGACGCCCTGAGATCGGATATCCGCGGCGGGATCGTATCCTGGAAATTGATCTGAACCCGATCGCTCGAGCCGACGTTGCCGGATCGATCCCTCGCGAAGGCCCTCAGGAAAAGGAGCGGATGTGCCTCGGAGGGGGGTATGCGGAAGAGGAGGTAAGGCGTAAGGCGTAGGGCGTAAAGCGTAAGACGTTCCGCTCCGGAGGCAGACTCACCCCTATCGATCTCAAGCCATGCCGAATCGAGGGAATCGTTCTCATCGACTCTCACCCTCACCTCCACAGGCATACCCCACTCGGCCGGAGAGGGGGACTGAAGGGACAACCGAGGCGGACTCGTATCCCCGACATCGATCTCGCCCTCCCTGATAGTCGAGCTTCCATCGTTCCCGGTGAGTTTCATCCTCCAGCCCCACCTCCCGATTTGGGGAAGCGAGGGTTTCCAGATGATCCTCGTGGCCTCTGTGAGGTCCGGATCGAAGGAGAGGAAGGTTTCACCGAGGTGGAAGGAGAGAGTGGCCGAGATGGGGCTCACGGCGGACGTTCGAACGACGACGCTGAAGGGTGAACCCACTTCGACCCTGGCGGGGATCTGAACCGATTCGATCTGGATCTGAGCCCGGGGGATCGTCACGTCGAAATGGGCGATATCCTTAAGCTCGCCGTATATCCCTCCTTCCATCGAGGTCTCGACCGTATATCTGCCCGCGATCGCCGTTTTAGGGAGGGAAAAGGTGAAATGGAAGAACCTATCCGGTATGGGATCGTTGACGATCTCGTATCGGTTGTCGGCGATGACCCTCCCCTCGGGATCTCGGACGACGGCGTAGGGGAAGATGAGGCGTGCGCTTGAAAAGTCGAACGCCCTGGTCATCCGGTTTCCCCTCGTGTCGGTGATCCGAAACGTCAGGGTCACCTGATCTCCGGGGCGATATGATTCCCTCCCCGTCTCCGTCTTCAGCTCGAAGGGTTCCTTTCCCGTATTTCCCATCCGATACTCGCCCGGCGTAAGCACCTTACCGGGAGGTCGGATCTCGTAGGCGTATGACTCGCCGTTACGGGTGACGACGTAGCTGAGGCTGATCGTATAATTCTGGCCGGCCGAGAGGGTCACGGGGATCTGAGGGGTTATCAGGGAGTAGATCTTCGTGTATGCGGCGTCATACCCAACCGTCTTCTCGATCGCCTGGACGATCTCGTAGGAGTGATCGGTCTCCAGAACCTCGTATATGGCGGGGAAGCTGCCGGGGGGGATATCGAAACGAACCTTGGCCGTGGTCTGAGGTGAGGGGGCGAATCGCAGGATCATCCTCCGGCCTTTGACCTCCACGGCGGGCCGGACGAGATAGAGGTAATGGAAGGAGCTGGCCAGAACCACGTTATAAGTTCCTGGGGAGACGAGGCAGCGAAGCTTTCCGTCGTTTCCCACAAAGCCCACGTTTCCCCGCGCGCGCCTGCAGGGTCGGAAGAAGATCTCCGAGGCGTCGGCGGGAGAGCCCGATTCGGTGAGGGCCTCCACGATCACCTCCGTCGCCTTCGCTGCCGAGAGGGTCAGATCGGTCCTCACCCCGTTCAGTTGAACTCGACCGAGAAGCGCGAACCGATGAACGTCCCGATTGGAAAAGGCGAAGACGGTATACGTCCCGGAGGGCAGATCCAGCTTAAGCGAACCGTCCCGGGAGGTCTCGAACCCGACCACGCCGTCGGATCGGGGTTTGGGAGGTTTGATCGGCTCCGTGTCATCGTCGGGCGAGGGCGTTCCGGGGAAGATCTGCACCAGAGCCCCCGCCGCCGGCTTCCCCGATTCCGCCAGCACGGATATCCTGAGCTCGGACGAGAGGGCCGAGGATGTGAGGAGAAACAGGAGCGCTATCGTTAATGGGATTCTGGCACGTGGACTCACCTTCCTTATCAACTTAACGGCTATGTCGTGGATGTGAGCCCTCATCATCATGGCCAATCCATCACGCGTCCATCCACGACCCTGATCACCCCCATCTCCGCGGCCAGTATGTCGGCATCCTCCATAATCACTTTCCCGGCCACAACGGGCAAAGCCTCAAATCCCACCTTCCTCAGTATCCCCGCTCTTTTCTTCGCCCTCTCAACGTCACTAACCCCGACCCCCCAAGACACTTCGACCACAAGGTATATCTCCTTATCATCCTTCCATTTTCTGCCTCGAAGTATCACGTCCGCCTGCCCTATCTCATCGGCTTCTTCTCTGGAGATCAGACCATCATCCACCCAATCGGCTATCATCCCCGCCAGCTCATTTGACGAAAAGACATATGCTCGTTTTACGATACGACCGAAGTATGAGAAGGCCTTCTGCCTGTACTGCTGTTCCAGCATATAACCCTTCAATTGTCCCACATCTCCCGTAAGAAC
>CAZHVH010000129.1:0-8235 GCA_964535855.1 uncultured bacterium | reverse complement strand
GCCACCGGCCCGCGGGCACAGGAGGCGAGTTGGCCGAAGAACTCCACGAAAACCCCCTCCCGTCCGGCGTTCTGATCGGCCAGCAGCCCCACCACGTAGTTCTCCCTGAGCTTCCTGAGCACATGTCTGGCCGCCCCCCGTTTGGGGATGATCTCAAGGCCGAATATCCCTCTGTGCGACTCCACAAGCTCGTCCAGCTCGGGGTTCTTCAACGGGAAAACCACCACGGCCTTCCTGGTCAACGTCGCCCCGTAGAAAGGCGCCAGGAGCTCCCAGTTGCCCATATGGGGAATGAAGAGTATCACGCCCCTTCCCTTCTCCAGCGATCGATACAGATGTTCCATACCCGACGGACGGATCTTGAGATGGATCCCCTTACCCCTCAGAAGGGGAATTCTCAGGAACTCGACCAGGGTTTTGCCCAGGTTGATAAAGCTCTTTCGAACGATCGAGTCGACCGTTGATGAAGGATGACGCCGTTTTATCAGGGGAATGGCGCGCGAGACGTTCTGCTCGGCGATCTTTCGGCGCGACCTGACGATGTGGTAGGCTAGAAGGCCCAATCGGGCGCCGAAGGCCATCGCCTCGGCTTCTGACATCTTCAAAACGATCGATTTGAGAGATCGAACGAGGAGGTATGAAAAGGAGGGCAGGCGTTTCGCCCGGGACGCCTGCCCCTTGCGGGTCATGACTTCCTTCTCACCACCGTTTTGAGGAGTTGAGCATCCGCCGTGTAGACCTCAATGAGGATGGGCATCCGTCCGAGGGCGTGGGTTGAACATGAGAGACATGGGTCGTAACATCGTATCGCCGCCTCAACGCGGTTGAGCATCCCCTCGGTGAGGTTGTTTCCGTCCACGAAAGCCTTAGCCACCATCTCAACGGAATGGGACATCGCCCAGTTGTTATGTCCCGTGGCGACGATCAGGTTAACCTTCAGCAGCTTTCCGGTCTCATCCGTGACGTAATGATGGAAGAGCGTTCCGCGCGGCGCCTCTATCACGCCCACGCCCTCACCCGTTATCTCCGTCGACTCGGCTCGGATATCCGTGGACAGCACATCGGGGTCCTCAAGTATCTCCCTCGCCCTCTCAAGAGCGTAGAGGTCCTCGATGAGCCTGGCGTAATGGTAGTACAGCGATTGGGTGACCGGCCTGCCGCCGTTGAGCGATCTGAAGAGCTCGAACTCCTTCTGCGCCTCGGGCGTGGAGATCCTGTCGGCAGCGTTCAACCTGCCCAGCGGCCCCACCCTGTAAACCCCATCGGGCCATCCGAGCTTTTTGTAGAAGGGGAACTTCAGATATGACCAGTCCTCGACGTGTTCGGCGATGTAGTCGAGGTAATCCCTCCCGTCGAACTGCTCCAGCCTGTTGCCGTCCTTATCGACAAGCCTCACCTGACCGTCATACAGCTCCAAGGCGTCATCCCTGACCAGCCCCATATATCCGGAATCGAAGTTGGCGAATTCGTTCACAAGATCTGCGTTTTTCTCGAGCCATCCCTTGGCGATCTCGATCCCCTCATGCACATAGGAGATCATCTCATCTATCTGGCTCAGCATCTGATCCCTCTCATCGACCTTCAACGCCCTGTTGACGCCTCCCGGGACGGCGAAGATGGGATGGATCCGTTTCTCCCCGAGGATACGGATGATCTCCTGACCGAACTTCCGGAGTTTAACGGCCTTCAGGCCCAGATCGGGGTTTTTCTGTATGATCCCGATGACGTTCCGTATCTTCGGATCGGCGTCGAAGCCGAGCAACAGATCGGGCGCGGCGAGGTGGAAGAAGTGCATCGAGTGTGACTGTATCACCTGGCCCATGTGCATCAGCTCGCGAAGCAGTTGAGCGGGTCTGGGAGGTTGGACGCCTATTATCTCATCGCACGCCTTGGCCGATGCGAGATGATGCGATACGGGACATATGCCGCAGATGCGCGGGGTTATCTGGGGCATCTCGAAGAACATGCGTCCCTCGCTGAACTTCTCGAATCCCCTGAACTGATCCACGTGGAAGTAGGCCCTGTCGACCTTGCCCTCATCGTCCAGGTGTATCGTCACCCTTGCGTGTCCCTCTATCCTGGTTATGGGTTCTATGGTAACTTTGAAGCCCATGGTCCCTCCTCCTCAGTCATATCTCAAGTTCTCGCCCGCCAGCACGGGCGTTCTGCCTTCGATGAGCTCCTTGAGGACGAAATAGATCGCGTCGGCGGAGGGGGGACAACCGGGCAGGTGTACGTCCACATCGACGACCTGATTGACCGGCTTGATCTTCTCCAGCAATTTCCCGAGCTCCTCGGAGGAGGGCACTATCCCGTCCTGCGTGCTTTCCGTCTCGACATAACCGCGCCTTAAAACCTCATCTACGTCGAAAAGGTTCCTCATGGCACATATACCCCCGAAGACGGCGCAGTCACCGATCGCTATGAGTATCTTACACCGGCTGCGCATCAGCTTTGCGGCCTCCTCCTGATGTGTGTTGCCCACCGCACCGGTAAGTATTCCGACGTCGACCCCCTCCTCAGGGGGATGTTTGAGATCGGTTATCGGGCTGGAGGTGAACTCCACATAATCCAGCAGCTCAACGAGCCTCTCGTCTATGTCAAGCAGAGACATATGGCATCCCGAACATACCTCTAGCCAGTCGGTTGCGATTTTTATCTTGCCCATCGCGAAAGCCTCCTGCGGATATTTCCGGCTATCTCCTCATCCCTCATCACGCCCTCCGGCGGCTCGACGGCAGCGGTGAGTTTGAGCTCCCTGCCCTCTGTGTTGATATAGGTGCCGCTGCGCTCACACCAGATGGGCGAGGGAAGGATCAGATCGGCCTCCTGGAGGATCGGATCGTAATAGCTCGATATCACCGCCGAGAAGGAGGCGGAGCTCAAAAGCTCGCCCAGGGCTTCGGTGGGAGGCTCGTCGGCCAGCAGAACCAGCACCATCCCATCCGTCGATATGGCTGAGCCTGAGGGGATGCCGACGGCCTCTAATCCCCTGGCGTTTGAACCCTCAACCAAGGAGATCTGTCTGCTTCGCCCCCTCACACGTCGGAAAAGCTCGATCAGGTTGGGATCGGACTGAGGCCCGTAGAGGATCACGGCGTTGGACGCCTGGTTCAACAGCTCTTCCAACCTGGCTCTTTCCTTCGGCTCGATCCTCTCGGAGGCCCTTTCCTCGACCGTCTTTCCGATGGGACCGATGGCGATAAGCTTAGCGCCTTTAAGCGCCGATCTCTTGACGAAGGAACCCGCCACCCTGAATTCCTCATCCAGATCGACCCCTGTGACGAAGATATAATCGGCCTCATCGATATCCCTCAGTCTGCCCTCTCCTCGCTCGATCGTCGGTGGAGTCAAAGCGAAGGTATCTGAGCCGAAGATCCCTTTGAAGGCGGACGCCGCCTCGACGGTGGCTCTGGCCGAGATGAGGGCGAGCTTTCGATCGCTTCCCGCTATCCGGTCGGCGATCGTTTCGAACGCCTCCTCCCAGCTTATCTCCTGTAAGGGCGAAAGATCTTTCGCCCCTCCAACCTTCATCATAGGTGATGTGATTCGTTCTTTGGATATGTAGAGCGGCTCGAACCTCCCTGCCACGCAGAGCACGCCGCCGTTTGGCTCGGCATCCCAATTACCCTCGATCCTGACCGGATGTCCGTCGCGTGAGAGGACCTTGATCCCACATCCGATGCTGCAGAAGGTGCAGAACGTCTCTGTCTCCTGCAGATCCTTTCGTTTGCCGATATAAGCGCTCTTTTTATCCACGAGAGCCCCTGTGGGACAGACCTGCAGGCACGTGCCGCATGAGGTACAGGAGGATTCGCCGAACGGCGTGTCCAGGTCGGCGATCACCATCGTGTCGGCGCCTCTGTCCTTGACCCCCAGGACGGCGTGTCCCGCCAGCTCCTCGCATGCCCTGATACATCTGCGGCAGAGGATGCACCTGTTTTGATCGAATATGAAATAATCCCTGCTCGTATCGACGGGGAGTTTCGGCCAGGCGAAGCTGTATCTGATGTAATCTATCCCGTGCTGGTATGCCAGATCCTGTAGCTCGCAGTCCCCGCTCATCTCGCAGAACATGCAGAAATGGTTTCTCTCGGACAGGATGAGCTCCAGGTTCGATCTTCTGAAGCGGTACAGCCTCTCGTTGTTGGTCTCGATCACCATTCCGTCCTCGGCCGGCGTCGTGCAGGCTGGCATCAGGCCCCTTGCGCCTTCGATCTCGACGACGCACATCCTGCAGGAGCCTCTGTTGGAAAGGCCCTTATAGTGGCAGAGCGTGGGAATGTGAATTCCGTTCTTCTCACAGACCTCAAGTATGGTGTCGCCGAGCTCCCCTTCAACCTTTCTGCCATCTATCGTAAGTGTTATCTTGGCCATCTTCTCACCTCACTCCCCGACCGGTTCGAGGTCGCATCTGAGACATCTGCGAGCCTCGTTTTGGGCGATGATCTCGTTTGGAAAACCGATTTCGACCTCGCGGAAGTCGCCGATCCTCACCTCAGGGGCCAGGATCGACGCCTTAGCCCTCGGCCTTTCAGCGTCCTCCGGGGCCATTTCAAATTCGCCGATCCCTTCGGGACGTTCCATAGGTTCAGCGGGCTCGAGCAGATCCATCCCGCGCAGGTATCTATGGATGGCTTTGGCGACTTTATTGCCCTGGCCGACGGCGGAGACGACGCTGGCCGGCCCCGTCACGGCGTCTCCTATGGCGAAGACTCCCTCCTGGGTGGTGAGGAACGTCCGTCGATCGACCTTGAAGGTGCCGTCCCTCTCCAGCTCTATCCCATCTTCCTCCCGCAGGAAGGAGGTATCGGCCGATTGCCCGATGGTTGGGATCAGAAGATCGACGTCCAGCACGAACTCCGCGCCCTCTATCGGGAAGGGCCGTTTGCGCGCCGATGAGTCGAAGGAGGGTCTTCTCCTCTCGTCCTCGAGCTTCATGAGCTGACACCTGATCCCCGTCACCTCTCCATCGCCCAACACCTCGATCGGCGTCACGAGGAAGTGGATTTTAACGCCCTCCTCCTCGGCGGCGCTAACCTCCTCGTTGACAGCCGGCATGTCCTCCCTTCTGCGTCTGTAGAGTATATGCACCTCGGATGCGCCGAGCCTCAGTAGGGATCTTGAGACGTCTATCGCCACGTCCCCTCCCCCGATCACGGCCGCCCGTTTGCCCCTGACGAAGCTCATATCCTCGCCGAGGTTCATCCTCTTGAGGAAATCCACGCCGTGGATGACCCCCTCTTTATCCTCACCCGGTATGTTGAGCTTTCGGCTGCTGTGTGCCCCGATCGCCAGAAGGACGGCGTCATATCGCTCCCTCAGCTCTTTCAGGGACACATCCCTGCCCAGAGCGGTTTCGGTTTTGACGTCTATCTTGCCTATCCTCAGGATGGAGTCGATCTCGTTTCGAAGGACGTCTTTCGGGAGTCGATATTCCGGTATTCCGACGGCCATCATGCCGCCTAACACCGGCAACGCCTCATATATCGTGACGTTGTATCCGAGCTGGGCCAGTCTCAGGGCGGCGGTGAGACCTCCCGGACCTCCTCCGACGACGGCCACCTTTTCCTCCTTATCCGGCTCTATCTGTTTCGGAGTCCACGGCCTGGATTCGCGGTCGGCCATGAACCGTTTGAGCTGCCTTATGGCGACCGGCTCGTCCAGCTCTCCCCTTCTACAACGGCTCTCACAGAAGGCCGGGCATACCCTGCCACAGATGGAGGGGAACGGGTTGGCCTGACGATGAACCTCCAGCGCCTCGTCGTATTTGCCCTCGGCGATCAGGGAGACGTAGATGGGCACGTTCACCTCAGCGGGGCAGGCGTTTCGACACGGGGCGGGCACAAGCGCGGCACAGGTTCCGGCGGGGCAGCGCTTATCTATGATATGTGCGAGATATTCGTCCCTGAAGTAGCGCAGCGTGGTCAGGACGGGGCTGGGGGTGAGCTGTCCGAGGGCACAGAGGGAACCCTCACGCATGGTGTTGGCGATATCCTCGATCATCTCCAGATCCTTCAACCTTCCCTCGCCGCGGGTGATCCTATTGAGGATCTCAAGCAGCTTCTGTCCGCCTATCCGGCATGGGGGGCATTGTCCGCAGGATTCGGCCGTCGCGAACTGGAGGAAGAAGCGCGCCAGCTCCACCATGCACGTCGTCTCGTCCACGACGATCATGCCGCCTGAGCCCATCGTCGCGCCGGCGGCCTTGAGCGAGTCGTAATCCACCGGCGTGTTGAGGAACTCCGCCGGCAGACACCCTCCCAGAGGTCCGCCGGTCTGAACGGCCTTGAACTTCCTCCCCTTGGCGATTCCGCCGCCGATGTCGAAGATTATCTCGCCCAGCGTTATGCCCATGGGCACCTCGACCAGGCCGGTGTCCCTCACCCTGCCGGTGAGGGCGAAGACGGCCGTCCCCTTGCTTCTTTCGGTGCCCATGCTAGCGAACCAGTCGGCGCCTCTGAGGATGATCTTGGGGACGGTGGCATAGCTCTTGACGTTGTTGATGTTCGTAGGTTTGCCCCATAACCCTGAGGTGGCCGGGAACGGAGGACGAGGTCTCGGCTCCCCACGTCTCTCCTCGATCGAGGCCAGCAGTGCCGTCTCCTCCCCGCAGACGAAGGCGCCTGCGCCCTCTTTGATCTCGATGTCGAACGAGAAATCCGTGCCCAGGATGTTCTCGCCCAGGAGACCGTACTCGCGTGCCTGTGCGATGGCGATCCTTAACCGTTTGATCGCCAGCGGATATTCGGCTCGACAGTAGATATATCCCTTCTGCGCCCCTACGGCGTATCCGGCTATGAGCATGCCCTCAAGGAGCGAGTGCGGATCGCCCTCGATCAAGGATCTGTCCATGAAGGCTCCGGGATCGCCCTCGTCGGCGTTACAGACGATATACTTGACATCCCCTTTCGCCCTTCGCGTGAACTCCCACTTCAACCCCGTCGGAAATCCGCCTCCGCCGCGTCCCCTCAAACCGGACCGCTTAACCTCCTCGATGACCTCCTCGGGGGTCATCTCGTAAAGCGCCTTGGCCAGCGCCTGATATCCGTCACGGGCGATATACTCCTCTATCCTCTCAGGGTTGATGAAACCGCAGTTTTGGAGTATCACCCGAACCTGATCTTTGTAAAACGGCATATCGTGATATTGGGGGACGACCTCCCGGCTGACCGGGTCCATGTAAAGCAGCCGGTAGACAGGTCTGCCCATGATAAGGGTCTCCTCAACTATCTCCGGCACATCTTCGGGCCGAACGTTACAATACAGGAGGTCATGGGGATAGACGGCCACTATCGGCCCCACCTCACACAGTCCCTGACAGCCGGTTATGACGAGCTTGACTTCCCGATCGAGGTGATTTACGCGAAGTTCCTCATTGAACGCCGAGATTACGTTCTGGGAGCCGTTCTCAGAACAGCTCGTCCCCCCGCAGCAAAGCACATATGATCGGTACCGAACTTCAGCCATGGGTTTTTCCTCCCTCAGGTTCTGCTGCCGAATTGTCCGGCCCTTATCGCCTCGGGCCGCATCTGAGCGATCACCCATTCCCTGATGATCCTCCCCTTGACGAGGTGTTCCTCGACAAGTCTGGGAACCCTGTCGGCGGTCATATGCCCGTAGGTTATCCTACCTTCAGGGGTTTCGATGTCCACCAGAGGCTCGCAGGTGCACATCCCGATACATCCGACCATCGTAAGCGTGGCGTCGATGTTGCGTTTTGCGAGCTCATCCGATAAGGCGTCAAACGTCGCCTTCGCCCCTGCGGCTATCCCACAGGTACCCATTCCGACTATGATCTTCACCTTCGATTTCTCCATCAGATCCCTCAAGGCTTTCTCTCGAACTCTTCTGAGGTCTTCCATGCTTTTCAGCTTAGGCATTTTCAACCCCCTGAACGATTCGGGCGAGCCTCTCCTCGCCCCGACTGATAAACTCCGAAAGCCACCTGTGTACCCCCGGGTGACTCAAGGGCACCTCCCCGATCTCCTCTCTGATCCGGAGCGTGCTGAGCTCGAATCTCTCCTCTCCCTTCGACGTGATCACCCTATGCGAGTAGATCAGGTTTCCCTCATCCAGCATCCTTATTATGCCTATGAGGGCTCTGGGGAGGTCCCCTAAGGGGGCGCGGTCTATGTGGCTGTGCTGGAAGGTCGCTATCACGGTCGTTCCCAATCCCCTTCTGGATTCCACCTGGAAGGAGCCGGCGCACGCCTCTGTGGCCACCGCAAGCGC
>CAZHVH010000128.1:0-8292 GCA_964535855.1 uncultured bacterium | reverse complement strand
CCCCGTCATCAAGCTCGTTTTTACCCTGGAAGGTACAACATGGTGGAGGGGTTGTCAAGCATCTTTGCGATGGTTTCCCTTGACATTTCGCGTCTTAATGGTATAATTTTCAGCCGCTTTGGAAGGGATAGCTCTCAGCAGGCAGGAGGAACAGGAAGAGATGAAAAAGGGGTTTGGCCCACACCTGATTCTGGATGGATATGAGTGCAACAGGGAGAAACTCTCAGACCTCGATTTCATATACCGGTTTCTGGATGTTCTTCCGGAGAAAATCGAGATGAGTAAGATCGCTCCTCCGTACGTGACCAGATATACTGCCGGCAAGCCGGAGGATTGGGGCATATCCGGATTCGTCATAATCGCCGAAAGCCACATCAGCATCCATACCTTCCCTGAAAAGCTCTATCTGAGCGTGGACGTCTTCTCATGTAAGCCGTTCGACACGAATATAGCTATTAAGCTCACCGAGGAGTGGTTCGAGATAGGAAGGATGGAGTATCAGGTTCTGGATCGCGGGAGGGATTTCCCGCATGATATCTCCCTGTCCGCGAGGGTGGTCGATAAGGACAGGGAGAAGATCGTGAAACTCGTGAGATAATGACCTATGAGAGGGCCCTGCCCTATAGCTTCATGGGTATCGAGGGGCCCCTTTCCAGATTTGAAAACGCCTCTGTTTTGATCCTTCCGGTTCCATATGAAGGGACAACCAGCTATGGCTCTGGAACCAGAGGGGGACCAAAGGCCATAATAGACGCCTCCAGGTCTCTTGAGCTTTACGACGAGGAGATCAGGGGGGAGATCTACAGGTGTGGCATCCATACTTTGCCCGAGGTGGAGCCCCTCGTGGAGGGGCCGGCCCATATGGTCAAGCGAATATCGGGGATCGTTGGAGAGCTTTATCAGACCGACAAGCTTATCGTCCTCCTAGGCGGCGAGCACACGATAACCGTCGGAGCGGTGAGAGGGATATCAAAGTATATCGATCTCTCCGTGCTTCAGATTGACGCACATGCGGATCTGAGGGATTCCTACCAGGGATCACCTTACAGCCACGCATGCGTTATGAGAAGGGTGAGGGAGATATGCAATGACGTCGTTCAGGTGGGCATCAGAAGCATCTCCGCGGAAGAGATGGAGTTCGTAATGAGTGAGAAGCTGGAGGGCGAGATTTTCCTCATGAGAGATATAATCGATGATGAGGGATGGAAGGAGGATGTAATCCGGAAGCTGGGTCAAAACGTATACATAACAATCGATCTGGACGGACTCGATCCGGCGATAATGCCGGCCGTTGGGACGCCAGAACCGGGCGGACTGGAATGGTATGAGGTGCTGTCCCTTTTGAGGGAAGTAGCCGAGTCCAAAAAGGTGGTGGGATTTGACGTCGTGGAGCTGGCGCCTATTCCCGGACTGATCGCTCCCAACGTTCTGGCGGCAAGGCTTATATATAAGCTGATCGGCTATATCCTTTTAAGGGGGTGAATGAGTTGTCGAGGTTGGACCTGGAGAAGTTCAGAAAGCTGTTGTTGGATGAGAAGAACAGAATCCTCTCAAAGTATGAGGAGCAGGAGATAATTAAGGCTGAGGATGAAGGCGCAACCGACATAGCTGATGAGGCGAATGAATCGAACGAGAGGAGGCTCATGCAGAGTCTGGGGGCGAAGGATGCCGCTGCGCTCAGACAGATCAAATATGCCCTTCGAAGGATAGAGGAGGGCACCTACGGGATCTGTGCCAAATGCGGACAGCCTATCCCCGAAAAAAGGCTTGAGCTGATCCCCTATGCCATGTTCTGCGTGCCGTGTCAGGAAAACGAGGAGAGAAAGTCCGGAATCTTCAGATAGATCCGGCCCTTCTCGAGAGATATGCCGATAACGCATAATCGAAAGGGGTGTGGGTGTCCATGAGGACGTAATCGACCGAGCTGGCCCCACACCCTTTTTTGTAGGACTCGAGAAAGCCTTTTACCTCTCTGAGATATTCAGATCGCAGGGAACCAGCATCGGTATTCAGTCTTTCTCCCGTCTCGAGATCCCTGAACATCACCGATCCCTCAAACGGGAAGGTCAGCTCAGAACGATCCATCACGTGAAAGACGATCACCTCATGTTTCGAATGCCTTAAGAGCTTAAGACCCCTGATCACCCTTTGAGGTTCGTCGAGGAGGTCCGAGATAAGGATTATCAGGCCGCGCCTGACGATTCTCCTCGCCAGTTCCTGAATCGCCTCCCCGATGCTCGTCTCGCCTCCAGGTGAGGCCTCCTCGAGAGCGGTGGTTATGAGGTGCAGGTGGGAGGATTCCCCCCTGGGCGGGATGTATCTGATGATGGCGCCGTCAAACAGAGCCAATCCGACATAATCCCGCTGTCTGAGCATCAGATAGCTCAATGAGGCGGCCAGATAACAGCCATACTCCAATTTGCTCAAATCCCCGCTCCCATATCCCATCGACCCGCTGGTGTCGAGGAGGATATATGCTTTCAGATTGGTTTCCTCCTCGAACTTCTTTATGTAGAACCTGTCGGATTTCCCATAGACCTTCCAATCTATGTGCTTGATCTCATCGCCGGGCATATACTGTCTGTGCTCGGCGAACTCGACGCTGTACCCCTGATATGGGCTTCTGTGGAGGCCTGATATGAATCCCTCCACCACCAACCTTGCCACAAGCTCCAATCCCCCGAGCTTTGACAGGGCTACAGGGTCAAGGAATTTATGATATCTATTCTCCCTCGTTCCCATCACAATATATTGGGTATCAGATCCGGGTGGGGAGATGGGATAACCTGACTATCGACGAGCTGGCCGTTTTCGATAGCATATCTCGCCCCCGCTTCCACGGCTGCTCTGACGGCGCTGACGCTTCCGGTCAAGAGGACGAAGGCCTTGCCACCCAATCCCCTAGCTATCCTTACCTCGATCAGTTTCACGTCAGCCGCTTTTGCCGCGAGGTCCGCTGCCACTATTCCAGACGCCACGGAGAAGGTTTCGATTATGCCCAACGCCTCGACCTCCTCGATCCGGGTGGTCGCGCTCAGGGCGGGAAATAAGTCCTCATGCACGTTCGGGATCACAAGGGTGTCGACCACAACGGCGGATGCGGCGTTGATTCCGGCATCAACGGAGCTTCGCACCGCGGCGACCTCCCCGCCGACTATGGCCACATATTTGCCGGGACAGACCGGGGTTGCCTGAAGGAGCTGAACTGAAGCGGCTTTCACCATGGCGTCGGCGGCCATTATACCCTGTGCTACGCTTTTAAACTCAACCATCCCCACCGCTAAAGGCATTTTTCACCTCTCATCCTCCATCTCCAAAGCGATGATCGAAATAGCGCTTGCTGAGGCCAAGGCCATAGCTTCCTCTCTATCCGCGAGGAAACATCTGCCGGCCTCCAACGCCAGGGCTGTTGCCTTGACCTCCCTCATCACCCTGATCGTTTCCAGGCCAGCCGTCGGGACGTCGAATCGGAAGTCGTGATCTGACGCGGCTGCCTTGGCTACAACTATTCCCTCCCCGACATATCCGGCTGCCCGCCTGATCATCTCGTCCGTCCCTTCAACGGCCTCCACGGCTATCGGGACGAGCGACCTAACGGCGACACTCTGTCCTATTCCGAGGTCGGCGATCCTTCTAGCGAGCCATATGCCATAACGTGCGTCTTCCATTTCCCTTTCTGAGGGATTGCCTGCTATAACTCCGGATTCGACCAACAGATGATTGAGAAATCCGCGTTGATCCACAAGCTCAAACCCGTTCTCCTCGAAGAGGTCGGCTATCGCCTTCAGGATCGTCGCGTCACCTCCATCGCGAAGTCCGGAGAGAATCCGCGCCGCCATAGGATCGAGGTCAAGGCGATTAAACATGCTTCTCTTCTCAACCTTGCCTATGAAAGCGATCTCACGCACGCCTGCCTCACCCAGCGTATCGATGATAAGACCGATCCGTCCGATCGGAATGAAGTGAAGCTTCTCCGCCAGACGTCTCAGATCATCCTCCACGTTTTCGCAGACAGCCACGACGATCAACCTTCGTCCGAGCTCGACCGCTCGGCGTGCCAGATATAGCGGTAGTTTCCCGGAACCGGCTATCAATCCGAGAGGTTCAGACACAGATCCCCCTCCTTGAACTCTCTATAAAGTTCAGCAGATGTTCAACCTCCGGATCGCTTTCCACCTCACGTCTGACCCTTTGGATGGCCTCTCTCATATTAAGCCCCGATCTGAACAGTATCCTGAAGGCCCTTTTGAGCCGCCTCCTCGTCTCCTCGGACAGAAGTCTCATCGGATGGACGGCGGATGTGGAAAAGCCTATCAGGTTCAGCCCTCGAACTCTGGCCGGATGGCCGTCAGCGACGGTGAAAGGCGGGACGTCCTTGGTGAACTTCGAGCATGCGCCTGCCATCGCCATCTTCCCGATCCTGACGAACTGATGGACCGCGCTCATGCCGCCGATTCTGGCATAATCCTCCACAGTCACATGTCCGCCAAGCGTGACCAAATTGGCCATGATGACGTGGTTTCCTATACGGCAGTCGTGGCTGATGCCGACATGTTTCATGATCAGGTTATCGTCGCCTATCAGGGTGGCCCCTTCCTCGGTGGTTGCCCGTGAGATTGAGGCGTACTCGCGGATGACATTTCTATCGCCGATAACAGCATAACTGCGCCAGCCCCGATACTTGACGTCCTGGGACGGGGTTCCTATGGTTGCGCCGAAGAAAATCTGACAATTCCTTCCTATCCTCGTCCACCGACATATCTGGACATGTGGCCCTACCTTCGTGCCTCGTCCGATTCGAACCTCCTCCTCGACGATGGAGTAAGGTCCGATCTCCACCTCATCGTCCAGCTCAGCTTTAGGATGAACTATGGCTGTTGGATGAATCTTAGTCATCGACCACCGATCGTTATGGTGAACTCCGCTTCGGTCGCCACCTCTCCCTTCACTTTGGCGACGCCGCGAAGCTTACCGAATCTGCTTCTAAGCCTGAGAACCTCCACCTCGAGCACGAGCTGGTCGCCCGGTATGACGGGTCTTCTGAACCTCGCCTGATCGACGGCCGCGAAGTACCCGATCGTCCCCTCCTGAGCGCCGTGCATCAGCAGGTATCCGCCCGCCTGAGCCAGCGCCTCCACCTGAAGAACGGCCGGCATCACGGGTAACCCTGGAAAATGACCCTGGAAGAAGGTCTCGTTGTAGGTGACGTTTTTGACGGCCACGATCCTCCTCTTCGGCTCGATCGCCAGGACCCTATCGACCATCATAAAGGGAAACCTGTGGGGTAACACCCTGTAGATCTCGCTTGCCTCGATCGGCCGATCGAGCCACCCCCTTTTCTCCATCAGCTTTTCAACCAGCCTGACGTTGAAGTCATGTCCCGATCGGATCGCTATGATGTGAGCTTTGGGCCTTGCGCCCAGAAGGGCAAGATCGCCTATCAGGTCCAGAACCTTATGCCTGGCGAATTCGTCGGGAAGCCTGAACTCCCCTTTAGGCGAGCAGCTATCATCGGAGAGGAGGAGCACGTTCTCCTCAGATCCTCCCAGACCAAACCCCTTCGATCTTATCTCCTGAGCCTCGCTTTCGAAGCAGAAGGTCCTCGCTCGGCTTATCTCCGATTCATAGGAGTCGGGCGTTATCTCGAAGGTGACCACCTGGGATGGAAGCTTCGGGTGATCGAAGGCGAAGGTGATCTTAAACGTGTCGGATGGAACGGCGATCAACTGTCTTCCATCCTCAGAGATACATATCTCCTCGCCCGGATTGATATATCTCCTCTCCGAATCCAACTCAACCAGACCTGCCCCTCGTATGGCCTCCACGAAGATCTCGGCGCTGCCATCCCCCGCCGGTGGCTCCTCGGCGTCCATCTCGACGATGACGTTATCCACGCCGAGTCCGGCGAGGGCGGAGAGGAGATGCTCCACCCCGACGACAGTCATGTCTCCGTCTTTAAGGCTGGTGCAATGCGGTATCTCATCGGAGAAGTTCTCGAAGGTGGCCTTCAGGGTGGGCTTCCCCGTCAGATCTATCCTCCGGAAGGTTATCCCTTCGTCGGGACCGGCCGGCTTGAGAGTTAAGTTGACGGGTTTGCCCAGCATCAATCCCACGCCCGAGACGGTCACTTGCGATTTAATCGTCCTCTGTCTTTCCACTCATCTCTCCTTTCCCTGAAAGTTCCTCAATCGCCTTCTGTTCGGTATCAAATATTCTGAAAAGCCTCCTGCCGCCGACCAGGGTTATAATTCGGTTTATCCTGGCGTTGAGCTCCGCCAGGACCATATCCCCGCCGCGCTCCCTGATCTGGCGAAGTCTTCCGACCAAAACGCCGATGGAGGTGCTGTTTATGTACCTGAGCTTTGAGAAGTTGAGAACGATCTTACCGGTCCCCGCCTCTATCATCTCGTTCAATCGGCGTCTGACCTCCTGAGCGGTGAAGGCGTCCAAATCACCTTCCAGCTCGACGACGACTATGTCGTTGATCTTCCTCTCATTTATGATGAGATCATCCGTCAACATCCCGTCTCAGATCCTCCGATCCTTTTTGATTTGAGCGATGGCTCTGATATGCTCACTATAGGTTCTGGAGAAGATATGACTCCCATCGCCCTTAGCAACGAAATAGAGGTAATCCACATCGGCCGGGTTCACGGCCGCCTCAATGGATTTGAACCCCGGATTGCAGATAGGCCCCGGCGGGAGGCCCGGGTGAAGATAGGTGTTATAGGGCGAGTTGACCTTCAGATCATCTGAGGTCAAGGCCCTTGATGGAAGCCCAAGCGCATATCTCACCGTCGGGTCCGCCTCCAGCTTCCAGCCCAGCTTCAGCCTCCTGTGAAAGACAGCGGATATGATGGGTCTTTCCTCATCAAGCCTTGCCTCCTTCTCGATGATCGAGGCCAGGGTGACGATCTGATGAAGGTTAAATCCCCTTCTCCTTCCCTCCTTAATCAGATCCGGGGTGACTCTCCTTCTGAAGAGCCTTATCATGGAGGAGACCATCTCTCTGGCCGATGTGCCCTCCGAGATCATGTACGTCTCCGGAAAGAGATATCCTTCGGCACTTCGGGCGTTTATCCCGTAGGATGTAAGCAACGCTCTGTCGTGGGCGGCTCTGACGAACTCCTCAGCCGTGCCGAATCCCTTCAATCGCCATAGATCGGCGATCTGTTCCACGGTCAGCCCCTCCGGCACGGAGAATTTCACCATCTTCACCTTTCCGAGCGTTAGTATTCGCAATATCTGGGAGAGGGACATCGATGGTGAAAGGAGATACTTGCCGGATTTCAACTTTGCCGCTACGCCTTTAAGCTGCGCGCTCCAGAGGAAAGCCGTTCGACTTCTGATGATGCCCTTACGCTGTAGGAGATCCCCTATCTGGGCCGCGCTCATACCGTGTGGGATCTCGATCTCTATCTGTCTGGTATCTTTGGGATCGAGAGGGGCAAATCCCGAAAGAAATCGCCACATGAGAACCGATATGACGATCACAGCCGCCACGGCGAGGTTCATCGCCCCTATCTTCACCAGGGAGAGGTACCTCCTATACATCGAGCTCGCCCTTGTTTTTAAGCATATCTAGATATGACTGCAATATCAAAGCCGCTGAAAGCTGATCCAACAGCTTTCTCCTCTTTCTTCCCGGCATCTCCAGTTCCCTCAACAATCTATCGGCGGCCGCCGTGGTCATCCTCTCATCCCATTCAACTATCGGCACCTCAACCCTCCGTCTGAGAAGCTCGATGAATCTCCTGACCTTATCCCCCTGAACGCCGATCTCTCCTCTGAGGGTATAAGGTATGCCGACGACGATTCTGTTCACCCTTTTTTCACGAGCGAGCCGGGATATCTCGTCGATCGCCGTCTCATCCTCCCTGCGCTCTATCACCCCGTAGGGATGGGCGGCGAAGAGCAACCTATCGGTGAACGCCACCCCTATCCTGGCATCCCCGACGTCCAACCCCATCATCACCATTACAGCCTCCCCGATCTGAGGATCGAGATCAACAGCCCGAAGCCCAGGATCCCCGCTATCAGATATCCCACAATGCCGATGGCGGAATATCCGAGGATCTTAACCCCTGTGTCCGACCAGACCATGATGGAGGAGCCGATGATCAGGGCGGCGATGATCATGCCGAACGTCAATCTGTTGCTTGACCTGTCCACCTCATATATCAGCCGATCAAGGCCAAGAGGTTCGAAGTCCACCTTCAACGTTCCCCTGTTGAGTTTACTGACGATCTGATTGATCTGGAAGGGCATCGTCCTGGCCATCTCGGATATATC
>CAZHVH010000127.1:0-8298 GCA_964535855.1 uncultured bacterium | reverse complement strand
TATCAGGTTGATAATCCAAACTTGACCGATCTGTTGCAGGTTCCGATAACGGTTAGAAACGTCAACCGCGCACCCGTTCTGAGCGGAACTTCGATTCAGCCGCCGGATCCGAAAAGCGGGGATGATCTGAGGGTGGTATACACATTGGATGATCCGGACAACAACCAATCTCCATCGTTGACTCGGGGCACGATCAGATGGATGAGGAACGGAGAGGTGGTATCAGAGCTGGACGGTCAAGATACAGTTCCCGCCTCGATGACCCGGGCAGGGGATGTATGGACGGTTCAGGTCACGCCGATTGATGATCTGAATATGGCTGGGGATATGGCGGAGGAGTCGGTGACGATACTTAACACGCCCCCATCATTGAGCCTATCTGTTGATCCTTCCGTCGGCACGACCCGTGACACGTTCAACTTCGTGGGGATCTACTCTGATCCGGACGGTGATCCAGCCGGTATGGTGGAGCTGATAATCGACGAAGGGGAACCGGTGGCGATGATTCAGGATGCCGATGATCCGAATCGGTTCACCTATTCGGCGAGGCTGGGAAAAGGGGATCACACGTTCAGAGGAAGGGCCAGCGATGGAACGGATATCTATGAAACTGATCCTCTTATCGGCCCATCAGTTCAAAATACGCCGCCACAGGTCGATATAAGCAGCGATGCCTTAACCTATACGTTCGATGACGGCTTCGTCTTCAGATACGTCATGGGAACGGTTAACTTCACCATGGAGGTGGATGATCCGGATGAGGATCTCGTGGACTTAACCGTTGAGGTTTTACGCGAAGGGGAAGTCGTGGCATCGAGGAGTTTCGCCGATATCGCCGGAACCACCTTATCCTATAGTTGGGATTCAACGGGGTTCAGATGGGGTAGATGCTCGCTCAGGGTCACCGCGACCGATGGTGAAAGCACCGAGACCTTCATCTATCCGGATTTCTATCTCATCAACCACCAGTTCTCAGCTCTCAATCTGAATCCCGTTCCTCCATCCTCGGGTAGTGTGGATATCACGGGCTCGCTGCCCGGATTTATAGCGCCGCCTGATTACCTGAGCGTGAAAGCTCGGATATACCTGGACGGCGCACCCGCGGGTTATGCGGATCTGACCGACGGCGAGTTCTCCTACACCTTAATGGGACTTGCGGAAGGGGATTACGAGGTGACGGCGGAGCCTATCTATGCCTTTACCCACGGAGCGAGCGATTTCCATCTCTCAGCCGGGCCGATCTCATCTCCGATAACCGTTACGGTAGATAGCACGCCGCCCCTCGTCAAGGTCATCGATCCACCTGACGGTTCGACCGTTATCACGTTGACGCCGAGTCTATTAGGCTATGCGGAGGACACAAGTGGGATATCCTCGGCTGAGCTTAAGCTTTATAGGATCACTGGCGGCGGAAGGGTGGAGGTGAATATAGCGCCTGAACCCTATGATCCCGATACGAAGACCATAGGATGTGAGCTGAGCTTGAGGTTGATCCAATACGGCCAATACGCTGTGGTGGTTACCGCCAGGGACGAGGCCGGTAACGAGGCTTCAGCTGAGGGCAGCTTTACCGTAAATGTCTTTGCAGATGATACCATTCCGCCGAGTTCAAGCGATCTCAAACCGGCAGATGGCTCGAAAGTTGCCACCAACATGCCGCTCATCTCCGCTATGCTCGCCGATCTCCAGAGCGGCATAGATGAAGCCTCATTGCGGGCTCAGATCGACGGTGAATCTGCCGATGTGTCGTACACTCCTGTGGATGTGAACGGCGGACGTGCTGTGGTTTCACTGGATTCCCCACTGACGGACGGCACACACACCGTTCAACTCTCCTTTGCCGATAGGAACGGGAACCAAGCCGAAGTGACATGGTCTTTCGACATCGATACCACGCCTCCTTCCCCGCCGGTGTTTGACCCGATACCGAGTCCGACGAGGGAGGAGAGGATAACAGTAACGGGTACGGCCGGCTGTCGCGTTGAGCTCTTCGTCAACAATAGCTTTATAGCCGCCACCGAGGCTGATGCCACATCGAAGAGATTCACCTTCACCAGTGTAACGCTTAAGGAGGGGATTAACCTGATAGCGGCAAGGGCGATAGATGACGTCGGGAACGTCGGTGAGATGAGCGACGCTATTCAGGTCGTTCTGGACGTTACACCACCTGGCATAAGGCTGTTGTCACCTGAGCCGGGTGAAACGACGCCGATCCTCAGGCCCGATATCATCGCCCTGATAACGGATACCTTGAGCGGCGTTAATCCCGATAAAGTATCCATGAAGGTCAACGGGGTAGAGGTCCCCGCGAACTACGACCCGGCGACGGGAAGGCTGAGCTATACACCTCAGCAGGATCTGGAAGATAACTCCACAGTGACAGTCAAGGTCCAAGCTGAGGACATCGCCGGTAACTTCTTCGCCATCACCGAGTCATTTGGTATCAATTCCGCCCTTGGCGATACAACCCGTCCCGTGATAACTGATCTCAGGGTGAACGGCAGAGAGGTGACAGGGGGATTCACGACTAACGACAGCTCCCCCGACATAACCGCTCTGGTCTCCGATCCCGAAAGCGGTATCAGCTCGGTATCCGTCTTCGTCAACGGCGAGAGGTTGATCGATTACAGCTATGATGAGTCAACACATCGCCTGAGCTTCTCACCCGCTTTAGGTGAGGGCGATAATACGATAACGATATCCGCCGTTAACGGAAATAACCTCTCCTCGGACCTTACCGCCACGATTAAGGTCGATACATCAATTTCGATCCCAGAGGTTATCATCCGCAACTTAGATCCGATCTTCACCCTTTATGACTCGACGACCTATAACCGATACACGAGAAATCCAAGGGTGGAGATAGTGGTGGAGGTGGGAGCTGGCTTAAGCATCGAACCTGGTAGCGACATCACCGCTTACATCGGGGGCACACCTTTGGGCATCCAAAGGGTCTCAGCCATCCCCGATAGCCTCTCCTTCAACGGCATGCTCGTTGAGGGTGATAACCTGATAAGGCTCCACGTGGTAGACCCGGCGGGGAATGAGATAAGGGGCGACATCACGACGTTGACCTATGATATCACCCGGCCGACCATAAGCTTCATCGAGCCGGTGGATGGAAGCGCGACATCCAACGATAGACCGACGTTGCACCTTCGATATGAGGACGAGACGGGAGTGAATTTAGGCAGTGAAAACTCATGGATCGCCCTGAAGAAGGTGGAGATGGTCGGGGAGGCGGTGAGTACGATCACCCTGTTCACGATCCAGGCGGTGGAGGAATACGCTATTCCAGATCGGCTTGAGGACGGGAAATACATAGTTGAAGCTTCAGTAGCTGACTTAGCGGGTAACATCGGGCACGCGTCGATGTCCTTCTTCGTCGATACGCAACCTCCGGCCATCGAAATTATAGATCCCGCCAGCGACGATGATCCCAGTATAGAGGACGACGATATACCCAACAAGATCCCGGTTATAACGGCGGAGTTCGACCAAAATGACGCCGATCCCAATACGTTGCAGGTCACGATGAGGGACGAAGGCGGCAATACGGTAGAGGTGCTGTCAGCGGTTAACCCGATAAACGGCAGTATCACCGTAACGCCGAGCGTGGAGCTGAAAGATGGCGTATATACGGTGGACATTTCGCTTTCCGATAAGGTGGGCAATGTGAGGACGGCCTCAAGGAGATTCCGCGTGAACACCGCTGCGGAGGACAGAACTCCGCCGGTTTTAAGCGGGTTCTATCCGGCCGACGGATCTGTGGTGAACAACACCTCACTGGCGCTGATATCGTTCATAACAGGGGACATAGGCTCCGGTGTGGATGAGAAATCGCTGATACTCTACGTCAACGGCGAACCGTTCAGCATATCGCTTCTGGTGGAGGCGGGGATGGCGAGCTATAACAGGGAGACAGGTCAGGTCGTCATCAGACTGGACGGCACCCTGCAACAAGCTCGAATAGGCGGCGCCCCGATAGTGAACCTCGACCCGCTCATAATGGGACAGCTTGAAAAGTCACTGGGATCGGGAACCAACACGATCGGGGTTGACGTCGCCGATAAATCGGGGAACATCCAATCAGTACAATGGAGCTTCACCGTCGTTCTGCAACCTCCGAAGATGCCTGTTTTGGATGAACTGCCCTCCATAACGAGGGAGACCTCATTTACGGTTTCGGGAACCGTTCAAGGCGTTGAGCCGAATAATCCCGTCAGGGTGATCTTGATGGTGAACAATGTGCTCAGCGGTACCGCTCAGGTTGATCCCTCAACCGACAGGTTCGAGATCGGAAACGTCCTTCTGCCTGAGGAGTCGAATACGCTCTACGTCATAGCGACCGATGCCGCAGGAAACCAGAGTCCACCCTCACAATCGGTTGAGGTCAAAGTCGATAGACAGCCGCCGACTATGGTGATCAAACTGCCTCAATCCACAAATCAACGGGATCTTCGCTTCGAGGGAACGCTCTCCGATAACATCGGAGTTCAAAAACTGGAGGTTGTCTTGAACGGCGAGAGGGAATCCCTGGAACCCGGTCTCACTTTCAGCGGCACCCTTTCCCTTGAAGAGGGAGATAACGACATCGTCTTTGAAGCGGTCGATATCGCCGGCAATCGAAGTCAAATCTCGTTTGCCGTCACGCTTGACCTTACGCCTCCTGGAACCGCCCCTGAGGGGCTTACCACAATCGTCAGCCCTGAGGGGAAGGTGAAGCTATCGTGGAAGGCAGCCCCTGATGCATACGCGTATAACGTCTACCGCCGGATCGCCAAGGCGATAGATACCGTGACGGAGCTTTATCCGATCGAGAGGGTCACCGGCACGACCTGGGTGGATAATACGGCCACCAGAGGTAGGACCTACTTCTATGCCCTTACACCGCTTGATGAATTAGGTAATGAGGCTAAAGAACTCCTTTCCAACGTTCCCAATATCACCCTGATAGGATATGAGGGCGGCATGGCAACTCTGCCCGATGGCACAAAGGTGAAGCTCGGTGAAGGAGCGATATCCGATGATCCGACCATCGTAGCTGGGATCACCATAGAGAGGCTGAAGGATGAGGAGATTCCAGAGCTTGAGAAGGCTATATCGGGGAGTGCGAGGTCGATAACGGCGGCGGATCAAAACGGGGAGGAGCTGATCGGCGTTAAATCCATGACCGTTACGATACCGTATCCGGAGACGATCTCCGATTCACCCGAATCGCCCAGGATGTATCAGCTTATAGCTGGGAAATGGGAACCGCTGACGGATCAGATCATCGATACTGAAAACAATACGGTCTCAGCTACAACGGATAGATTTGGAGTGTTCATGCTCGCCGAGGTCGAACTTAGGCCGTGGGATGTGGATGGCAACGGGATAGTGGATATATTCGATTTCGTCATCGTGGGTAAGAACTACGGTAAAACCGGTGAAAGGCTCCAAGGCGATGTCAACAACGACGGAAAGGTCGACATATTCGACCTCGTGCTCATCGGGAAACACTTCGGCGAGAGATACGAAGGCGCACCAGGAGCTCCCTCCACTGTCTCCGATTATCGTACCGTTGAGCTCAAACCTATCATCCGTGAGATCGCGAGCGGAACCTTTGTGCTGGAGATCACATCTCAGGAAATCCTCTACGGATATCAGTTCAACCTGACATTCGATCCGGCGCTTGCCGAGGTGATCGATATCGAAAGGGGAAACATGCTGAAGGCGGAGAGCTCGTATTGGCTAGCGACGGAGAAAGGGGAAAATCAGATCAGCGTGGCTGCTGTAGCCCTTGGAAAGGCCCGATCCGGCGGTTCAGTGCTTGCGAAGTTCACCCTCAGGACGTTCGATGTGGACGACCTTGTCGAGTCGCTCAGGTTCGATAACGTGAAGCTCGCCGATTTAGACGGATCGCCGCTCAACGTGAGGATGGAAAAGGTAGTGCGGAAGCTCAAAAAGAATTACGTTAACGCCCTGTATCAGAACTATCCGAACCCGTTTAACCCTGAAACCTGGATACCGTTTGAACTTGCTCGGGACTCAGATGTGACCATAAGGATATATGATATATCAGGCAGACTCATCCATACTTTGGACCTCGGAAGAAGGAAAGCTGGGAGATATTTATCCAGGGATAGAGCAGCATATTGGGACGGGAGGAACGATAAGGGCGAGCAGGTCGCCAGCGGTGTTTACTATTATACTATCCAAGCTGGCGACTTCCGATCCGTGAGGAGGCTGGTTATCCTGAAATAGCAGAGGCATATGGGAGGTTACTATGATGTGGAAGGTTAAGGCTTGGCTTCAGGGTTTAATTACATCCTTGATTTTCCTCGTCATCTGTTTTCTATATTTCACTCCACTTCCTAGCTCCCTAGCCTATGAGCCTGGTGAGCGGGTAGTGGTGAATGAGGAGGTTGCCCCGGGTGTTACCCTCCTCTGGAAGGGTTATGTGGGGAAAGGCAACACGGCTTTCATTTGCCAGTCCCTTATCTTCGGTGATAGGATTTACCATGCAAGCAAGGGGGATGCGTATGTTAGCGCAGACCGATATGACGGATTGTATTGCTTCTCAGGTGATGGGCGACTGCTATGGTTTTTCTCTCCGCCTGATGGAGGAATCACAGACCTAAACGGTGTGTTCGCGTCTCCCGATTTCGTGGTTGTGGGGAGCGAGAACGGCTACGTCTACTGTCTGAGCCACTCAGGCGAACTGCTATGGAAGTTCAGAACGGGAGATAGGGTAAGATCCTTCAGCATCGATGATGTTGACGGAGATGGTGAGATGGAGATGATAGTAGGTAGTTTCGATGCTACCGTCTACTGTCTATTAGGGAAGAGCGGAGCGGAGAAATGGAGGTTCAAAACGAGTAGTCGGCTGGAAAGTTCATCTGCAATAGGGGATATAGATGGAGATGGGAAGAAAGAGATAGTGATAGGGGATGGGAATGGTAATCTTTACTGTCTATCAGGTGAAAGTGGCAAAGAGGAGTGGAGGTTTAAGACGAATGACTGGGTGGAAAGCTCCCCGGCGGTAGGAGATGTGGACAGAGATGGAGAAATGGAGGTAGTGGTGGGGAGTGATGATAACAATCTCTACTGTCTATCAGGTGAAAGTGGCAAGGAGGAGTGGAGGTTCACGGGAGGGAGTGCGATAGGAAGGTCCTTAGCGTTGGGAGATGTGGATGGAGATGGAAAAATAGAGGTGGTGGCGGGGAGTTGTGATGATAACGTCTACTGTCTATCAGGTGAAAGTGGCAAAGAGGAATGGAGGTTCACGGAGGGTCGGTATATAGATAGCTCTTCGGCGATAGGAGATGTGGATGGAGATGGGGAGATGGAGTTAGTAGTGGGAAGCTGGGATGGTAATCTTTATTGTCTATCAGGTAAAAGTGGCAAGGAGGAATGGAGGTTCACGACGGGTGGTAGGATATGGAGTTCCCCGGCGATAGGGGACATAGATGGAGATGGGAGGGTGGAGATAGCGATAGCAAGCGAGGATGGCTGGCTGTATCTATTGAGGGTGGAAAAGCCAATTGGCGAAATACTCTGGGCGAGGTGGCACGGGGATGGGTTTGGAACAGGTACGGTTTGGAACGCCCTTTCCTACGGCGAGGCGTCGAGGTTAGGGCAGACTGATACCTGGTATCCGGAAGAATATACGCCTCCGGACACTAACCCTCCAACCGTAACCCTTTTCTCCCCCAATGGCAGCGAGAGTTGGGAAGCTGGGAGCGAGCGGACGATAGAATGGAATGCATCCGATAACGTCGGGGTGACCTCCATCTCGCTTTACTACTCCACCGACGGCGGCGGCACGTGGCAGGAGATAGCAACAGGCTTAGATAACACGGGGAGCTACTCATGGATCGTCCCATACGATCCATCGGAGAACGTCGTGGTGAGAGTAATCGCCAGAGATGCTGCTGGAAATGAGTCGGAGGATGTCAGCGATGCCGTGTTTGCAATCATACCTGCTTCCCAAGAGATACAGTTATCCCTGTATCTAAACCTGATCACACCGACGATATTCCCCGTAAGCTATACCTCCTATGATCTGATATCTAATCTCCCTAATTGCGTAAAGGTGACGAGATGGGACGAGGAAGCCCAGTATTGGAACTCAGCTCTCAGAGATTATGAAAGCGGAGAGATCACAGGCACCGAGTTTAACATCGATGCAGGAAAAGGATACTTCGTCCAGGTGGACGATAATTCCACTCTAACCCTCTTGGGAGAATCGATAGACGCTCCGGTTACATTGCATCTGGTGAATGGATTGAACCTCGTCGGGATACCTTACCCATC
>CAZHVH010000126.1:6828-8346 GCA_964535855.1 uncultured bacterium | reverse complement strand
ACGGCTTTCTCGGAGAGGTCTATCTTAGCCGCGTAAAGGACGGCGGGCAGGAAGAAAATCACGGCCAAGAGCACAAGTAAGATAAAGCGGTTAGGATTTCCTCCACGCATCAATTCTCGTCCCTCCTCCGATCACTCCGTCCTGGTGGACGAAGATCATAATTTCAGGATCATACCAAGACCCTTCTGTGACCCTACGGGTTCGGGAAATATCATACCAGAACATCCATCGAAATTCAAGTTAAGACTTTGATATGAACCCCCCGCGCTAAAAGATGATATCATTGGGATAAAGGGCGTGTCAATGGAAAATCGCCGATCCCTTCTTGAAAGTCCATAACACCGCCGATCCTATGAGAGCGACGCTCAGATTATCATCTATGCCCGTCGGAACGGCCTCCGCAAGTGAGGCTACGGCCGAGCTGAGCAATATATCGGACGGAGTGATCGGTATATATCTCATCAAGATGGCGCCCGCAACTACACAACCGGCGAAATAGGCCGCCGATCCCTCCGCCGTCTTATGGAAAAACCTTCTCCGTCCGTATTTCAAACCGAAGAACTTGGCGAACATATCCCCGAAGATCAGATAGGTGATTATCGTAAAAGCTATGGGTTTGTCGAAGATGAGAAGCGTTATCGATGCCCCAAGCAGGAAGAGGGTCATGGACGAAAAACGCCTTCTCTCCTCGGTCCTGAAAAGGGAGACAAGGTTTTTGAACACGAAGATGTTAACCCGATCGTGAGCGAGCCTGGCCAGATCCAGGGTTAAAAAGGCTAGTGTAACAGCACCAAGCAGCGTGACGGCGAAAGGCTTGCCCAGAAGCACATAGAATATCAGAAACAACACGGCAAGCGGTCTCAGGACGAACCTCCACATCTTCATAGTGCTTCTGACCTCCCTCTCGAGGGCGAATTCCCTCTCCCTGATGAGGTTGGTTAGATCCCTGAAGAGTATGTAAAGCACGATCGTCACCGTGAAGAGCGATAAACTTTTAACGCCGTGATGAGCGATCAGAAAATAAATCAGAAGCGGCAGCACAAGCACTCCTATGACCTCTCCCTTGCGCGATATCCACAGCAGGGTCAGGACGAGCAGGAGCATGGCGGCGAAATCGAAATAGACCGTCTTCAAGATAGCCGGATCGCGATAGAGCAAAACCAAATTATGCAACATCAATCCCACCGATGTGGCAACCCCCTCTCCTCCTCTGAACCCCATATAGAACGGGAATATATGCCCGACTATAGCGGCAACCCCGCTGGCATAGGCAAATGGAGGCGAAACCTTAAGCAGCTTAAGCGATAGATACACGGCCAGGATACCTTTCAACGTATCGTATATGGCGGTGGGAACAGCCGACCAAAAGCCCAGAACCTTGCCGGTGTTCATCGTTCCGGCGTTTCCCGTGCCGTATTCCCTTATATCGATTCCTCGTAACGCCCTACCGAGGATGTAGGAGGGCATGATCGCCCCCAGGAGATAACCTAAGATAAGAGAAGCGGTTTCTATCATCTC
>CAZHVH010000126.1:5284-6728 GCA_964535855.1 uncultured bacterium | reverse complement strand
TCTCCAGCCGTCCCAGCACCCTCTCTTTGCCCAGAAGTTCGATCACGTCGAACAGCCCTGGCCCGACCGTCTTCCCCGTCAGAGCGACCCTTATCGGCTGCATCACCTGTATCGGTTTGATTCCCGATCTTTCGATATACTCGCGAAGCGCCCTCTCTATATGCTCGGCGTCGAACGGATCGACATCGGCAAGCACATCTCGAACCTCTTTGAGCATTCCGGGGACATGCTCCCTGGAGAGCCACTTTATCCCGTCCTTCGCGTACTCGATCTCCTCCACGAAGAGATAGGATGTATAGGTTACTATGTCTGAGAGCTTGGTCATCCTATCTCCCACGGCCTCCACCATCCTTTCCAGCCACTTCCGCCTCTGAGGGGTGATCTCCTCCCTCCTGATCAGCCCCTCTCGCTCCAGGAAGGGGATGACGGCGTCTGTCCTCTCGGAGAGCGACATCATCATTATGTATTTGCCGTTGAGCCAGTTGAGCTTCTTGATGTCGAAGACGCTTCCGCTCCTGCCGACCCTGTTGAGATCGAATTTCTCTATCAGATCGTCCAGCGAGAAGATCTCCTCCTTATCGTCATATGACCATCCGAGCCTGACCAGGAAGTTTATCATGGCCTCCGGGAGATACCCCTCATCCCGGTACCACTCCACGGAGACGGCGCCGTGACGTTTGCTGAGCTTCTCTCCCTTGCTGCTTCCCAAGACCATTGGCACATGGGCGAAAAGCGGTGGCTCAACCCCTAACGCCTTGTAGATCAGAATCTGTTTGGGCGTGTTTGAAAGGTGTTCTGACGCCCGTATGACGTGGGTTATCCGCATGAGATGGTCATCTATGACGGTGGCGAAGTTGTAGACGGGCATACCGGTGGATTTGAGGATTATGAAATCGTCGAAGGCGCTCAGCTTGAATTCGACCTCGCCCAGCACAAGGTCGTCGACGACGATTTTCTCCTCCGACGAATCCCACGCCGCTTCGAGGTTAAGCCTTATGGTGGGAACCCTTCCCTCAGATTCGAACCTCCTCCTCTCCTCATCGGTCAACCCTTTGCATCTGCCCGAATATTTGAAGGGCTTGCCTTGCTTACGCGCCTCCTCCCTCTCAGCAGCTAGTTCCTCCTTGGTGCAGTAGCAGTAGTAGGCCTTGCCATCCTCCACAAGCTTACGGGCATATCGCCTGTAGATATCTATCCTCTGTGACTGGATATAAGGCCCATACGGCCCTCCCACCTCAGGCCCCTCATCCCAATCCATCTTCAACCACCTCAAAGCGTCGAGGATGGCCTTTATGGACTCTTCGGAGGAGCGCTCTTCGTCTGTGTCATCTATACGAAGGATGAACTTCCCGCCGTGATGTCTCGCGAAGAGCCAGTTGAAGAGGGCGGTTCTGGCGTTGCCCAGATGCATATGTCCCGTGGGAGCGGGAGCTATACGAACTCT
>CAZHVH010000126.1:0-5184 GCA_964535855.1 uncultured bacterium | reverse complement strand
GGAGGGTTTCCTGTTATAGGGAACCTTGGCCGGAGAGGTTAAAAGCTCGAAGGTGAAGGCGCAGATACGCATCCCCGGATAAAGCGCCACCGGCATCCTTCCCAGGTTCCCCAACTCCATCGTCGCCTTACCGATCCACCCCGGGTCGAACACACCCGAGGTGCTGTGCACGATTATACCGAGCCTTCCCAAGCTGCTACGCCCCTCAAGCCTTCCCAGGATGTCATCCGCGAGCTCTATTACCTCAAGGGTCGTAGCGAGCACGAATTCGCCCGGCTGCATGATGAACGGTTCGCCGTCCGGAACGATGACCTTTCGCATCATGTCGTTCAGATCTATCCTCTCCCTCAGATCGATATACGGATGTCTGCTGTGCTCGAAAACCCTGAACACGTTCCCCAGCCTCAAATCCAGCGAGCAGGAGCCCAACTGGACGGACAGATCGGGCGGCGGGGTTATCCTTATCTTCCCCATCTCCATATATCTGACGATATCTCTGTCCGAAAGAACCATATCTCACCTCTTCATCAATCACACTTGCTATAGCCGCAGTTCCTGCACACGACGCATCCTTCCACGAACTCCAGTGGCCCTCCGCATTTAGGGCACTCCGGCGGCATACCCGCTTCGTTTAAGGATATGGACGATGACCGGGAACCTGCCTGCTGCGATGGCGGGGAGGAGAACTGAACCGACTTGATCTGCGCATCGGATTCCCATTTCCCGTTCTGGCGCAGATATAGCTCTATCGCCCTGCCTATGGCGTCGGCACAGGATTGGATCAGCTCTCCGTCCTGCCATGCGGGCTGCGGGCATTTTATCTCCCTCATCTCCTTGATTATCGCCTGAACGTCAACCCCTGAGCGAAGTCCCAGTGAGATCAGCCTCCCTATGGCTTCGTTTTGCGATGCGACACATCCGCCGCTCTTGCCGGCGTTGACGAACACCTCGATCAACCCCTGTTCATCCTCGTTTATGGTCACATAGAGCTTGCCGCAGCCGGTTAACATCCTGATAGTAGCACCTCTTGTGACGGTGGGACGAGGACGAGGACCGACTTTGCCTCTCGTCTCCTTCCTCCTCTCCTCTGAGACGAGGTTGAGCACCTGTTCCTCACGGCTGCCGTAGCGGTAGATGGTTATCCCCTTGCATCCGAGCTCATAGGCGAGCTTGAACGCTCTCGCTACATCCTCCCTGGTGGCCTCATGTGGGAGGTTAATCGTGTTATGAGTGATCACACCGTCCACGACATAGCTATGCACTTCAGAGATTTCTATGTCATATACCTCTGACTTACCTTCTTCGATCTCAGCCACCCTCACGAGATATCGATCCTTATCGTATTTAACCCCCAGTTTGTCTAAGGTCGAGCACAGAACGGCAATTGGCCTATTTCGCCTTATATAGCGTAAATTGCTGTATTCCGGATGATTCGTAGGCAAGCTCAAACAGAAGGCTTCCACGGGTGTCTCCACTAATCTCCTGCGACTTCCATCCGCTCTTTTGTGCTCCTCTATCCCCTCGAATTGGTCTATCTCCACATGGTAAGTCCACTTGCCGTTTGAAACTTGCTTTCTACCAATATAGGGGGCAAATCCTAAGTGGTGCAGCATAGAAGCAACGGCTTGGACCACCTGGAGGGCGTAACCTTCAAAGATCACCATCCTTCCTCGCTTCACGTATCCATCTAAGGTCAATCCTCGGATGAAAGATAATTTCTCTTCAGTGTTTCCCCTGAGAATTTGCTCGGGAACTTTCTTGCCTTCGGCGCCTTTCCCTATTAAGTTCTCACACCACCGACATAGAGCCCGGCTGTTTATCACGTGATTACGAACCCCTGTTCGTTTATCCACTACAATCCGAGGTGTAATTCCAAAAAGTTCTTCAGCAAGCTGATCAAATAGTTCTCCGATCCTCTTATTTTTCTCAGAGAGAGAAACAGCACCCGTCTTCTCCGTCAAGGATCCATCGGCAACCAGCATACCCAATAAGAATGCTAACCGTGGCGACATTCGACTGGGAACCTCCACCTTTTTCGCATTACACCTCAATTCCCCAAGAGGAGGCAACACTTGCTCCCCTTTCCCAATCTCGATTTTAGAGCGCGTACAAATCACCAGATCACCAGGTTTCAGCTCGTCTAGACGACGCCATCCGTTGATCGTCATTATTCTATGGTTGAATGTCCCCTCGATTTTCGTCCCATTGCTCAATCGGATGATCTTTGTCCTCTGAATTCCACCGGAGTAATGAGCTGTGACGTCATGCCATTTACCATCAGGACCGATGACCTTTAACCCGCTGATAGGATCGGCGAAGACATCATCTCCTCTAGCAAAACCTAACTCCTCGATAGGTATAAGCCCCTTGTTAGTTGGAATCAGTGTGCCTTTAGCCAGACATTTGGACACGGCGTTATCGGTGTACTTCTGAAAGGCGGCCTGCATCCTGACATGCCACTCAGGCGCTATGTCCATGGAGGTGACGAACACTCGCTTGATCTCCTCGGGTATCTCCGGTATCTCCCTTATCGAGCCCTTCTCCTCTATCTTCTTGATCAACTCCTCCGAGTAAAGCCCTTTCTCCTTCAGCGCCTGAATGAGGTATCTGTTGACCTCTGGAAGCTTCTCTCCCTCCAGCACCTTCTTGTAATAGACAAGTGCGAAGACAGGTTCCACTCCGGAAGAGGCCTCGGAGATCATCGATATGGAGCCCGTGGGAGCGATGGTCGTGACGGCGGCGTTCCGTCGGAGCCAATCCGGTTTTACGGCGTGCTCTATGAACGGGAACGGTCCCTTCTCCCTGGCCAGCTCCTCTGAGGCACCCCATGCGGCTTCATTTATGAACTTCATCACCTCCTCGGCCTTTTCGATTCCCTCCTCCGAATCGTAGGGGATTCCCATCTGATAAAGGGCGTCCGCCCAGCCCATAATGCCCAGCCCTATCTTTCGGTTTCCCTTCGACATCTTCTCGATCTCCGCGAGCGGATACCTGGTCACATCTATCACGTCATCGAGAAATCTGACCGCCAGCCGTGTGACCTCGCCCAGCCTCTCCCAATCGAAATCACCATTTCTAACTAGATTTGCTAAATTTATGGAGCCCAAACAGCAAGCTTCGTTCGGCAAAAGAGGTTGTTCACCACAATTTGATATAACTATTCCATTTGTAATAAAAGAGTGGGCGATGGGAACCGTGAGGTCGTAAACGGTGCGGCGTCTGTCCTTCTCAACGGATTCAACCACGTCGATGAAGTTCTCGCGGCGAAGCCGTCTGTGAATCATTCGATCGAGTTTATCCGAATGTTTACCGCCGTGGAAGCCGATCATATCCGCAAACTTTTTCACGTTCTGGCGGGTTACGCTGAGCTCGTAGCAGATACCGTTAAGTTTATAAACCCTCTTCTCCCCTGAAACGGTTCGGTATTTGAAACCGCTCCGTTGAGGTCTAGATCTATCGAAGATTCTAGATCTTATTCCGAGGTTCAGGAGAAGCAGTTGCACCCCTTTGAGAAGCTTCAAGGACTTTGAGGTCAATCTGACGTAGAAGATCCCATGTTCCTCGTAATACTCGGCTGTCCCATCGGCCGTGAACAGTCCTCGCAGGAAACCGATAACGGCATCTCGTGGCGCGCCGAAGATGCTCTCCGGCACCTCCTTCTCCGCCGCCTTGACCGGCTTTACTCCGAGCTTAAGGAAGAAATCGACGAGGAATCGGCTGTGATATGACAGATGATAGATCCCGTTTCCCCTCTTAACCGGCTTGATATCGGCCCCATACCATCCGTTTACGATCCCCCTTATCTCCTCCATCACCTCAAGATCGTCCTCGCCGAAGGTAAAACCGACCCGACAGTTTTTATCTCCGCTTCGCACCCAGCCGTCCCCGACGAGCCATCCCAGAACGAACCCCAGCTCATATGACCACTCCCCAGGCAGGTTCAGCCTGTAGGTTCTTCCATTTGATCTCTTATATTCATTTCGAACCTCAAACGGCAGTTTCCTTTCATCGTTAAACAGGCCTGCTCCGGACTGGATGAAGATCTCATCCCTGCCGGGTATGAGCTCGCCGGCGGGAACCCATCCCCGGGTTGTCATCACCTTGTGATCCGGGGTAAGGATCAGCTCGTAACCCGATCTCGTGGTCACCTTAACCGTCGGTTTCACGCCTGTTTTGAAGGCCCTGGAGATGGGAAGAAACTCCACTCCCTCCTCGATCACCCATATGGGTTGGCCGGTTGTGCCTTCAAAAAGCATCTGGTTCATTCCGAGCATTCTTCTATCGACGGCGACCCTTATCCCACCCTCGGCATACCGCCTTACCAACTCCTCCATCCTCATCAATCCGTGCTCCGTCGCCACGAGAGCATCGCCCACTATACATGGATTAGTGGATTCGATCTCGCCCAAGGCCGGGGTGGGGTTGAACCTGTTTATCGTGTCGAGGAAGACCGCTCCCGGCTCACCGTTGCGCCATGCCATCTCAACCATCAGGTCAAATATCTCCTTGGCCGGAAGCTTCTTGACGACCTTTTTGCTGTTCGGATGGATGAGGGGGAACTCCTCATTCCTTTCAAGTGCTTCCATGAATTTATCCGTGACTCCGACCGATATGTTGAAGTTGCTAAGCTCGCCTTCCCTGGCCTTACATGAGATGAACTCCATAATATCCGGGTGATCCACGCGCAGGATCGCCATGTTAGCTCCTCTGCGCATCCCTCCCTGGCGGATGATCCCCGCTGCTGAGTCAAAAACCTTGATGAATGAGACCGGTCCGGAGGCTATCCCCCTTGAGGTGGCGACCACATCTCCCTTGGGCCTGAGCCTTGAGAAGGAGAACCCCGTTCCACCTCCGGCTTTCAACACTAGGGCGGCGTTCTTAAGCGTCTCGAAGATGCTCTCCATCGAGTCCTCTATGGGCAGGACGAAACAGTTGAAAAGCTGTCCGTTTGGAGTTCCGGCTCCGGCAAGTATCCGTCCTCCCGGAACGAAATCCCAGCTTGAAAGCAGATCATAGAAGATCGAGCTCCACTTCTCGCTTTCAGCCTCGGCTTGGGCGACGGCGCTGGCGACCCTACGGAACATCTCCTCAACCGTTTCCCCTTCAAGCAGGTACTTGGCCCTTAATATCCTCATAGCGTTTTCGGAAACTTTTCGCATAATACCTCTCCCCGCGACTGAAGTT
>CAZHVH010000125.1:0-8435 GCA_964535855.1 uncultured bacterium | reverse complement strand
CGGTGGACGGCGGACAATTGGCCATAGATACTACACTCAAGGGAAATAAGAGCGAACAGAAAATAAATTCTTGACAAGCGGGAGGGATTTTGATAAAATTTAGTTCGGTTTGCTGCCGGGTCGTCTAACGGTAGGACGCATGGCTCTGGACCATGTTGTGGAGGTTCGAATCCTTCCCCGGCAGCCAATGAAGTATGGCGCTATCGTCTAGGGGTCTAGGACAGATGGTTCTCAGCCATCAGGCCGGGGTTCGAATCCCCGTAGCGCTACCATTTAACCCCAGCCAGCCTAGCTGGCTGGGGAATTCACCGAGGAAGCTTGGGGTGATAAAAACATAATAAGGATAAGGTCGATGGCTTATTTAAGCGCTTGGCTGGTAGCGTTTGTGTCCTACCTCGTGTTGACCAGTTTTTCCGGAGGTATAGCCCTCTGGAGCAAGGGCGAATTAATAGCCGGGGCTGTCATATCTTTCTTCGTAGCGCTTGCCACCGGCAAGGTGTTATGTCCCACCTCTAAATCCTTCCGAATGTTAAACCCGATCAGATGGTTGAAATTGCTGCTCTATCTCATAGGTCCCTTCCCCCTCGCTATGGCGAGGGCCAACCTCGATGTGGCATACCGCGTCATAACGGGAAGGATCAAACCGGGCATCGTTAAGATCTCCCCTGATCTGAAGACCGATCTCGGAATCACCCTGCTCGCCAACTCCATAACGCTGACGCCTGGAACCCTATCCGTGGATATCGATGAGGAGAGGAACGATCTGTATGTGCACTGGATAAACGTCAAAAACACGGAACCATCTCCCCAGGAGGTCTGTGGGAGATTTCCCATCTGGGCTAGGAGGATAGCGGAATGAGCCTGACGCCGTTTCTAGTCATAGCTTTCCTGCTCATGCTTTCAGTGCTCATCACGCTGATCAGGATATCGGTGGGTCCGACCGTAGGCGATAGGCTGGTCGGACTGGATACGATGAACACGTTGGTCGTCGCGTTGATGGTTATCCTCGGTGTGGTCTTCGATACCGTGGTATACGTCGACGTGGCGATAGTCTATGCGTTGTTGTCCTTCATAGGGACGCTTTTCGTCGCCAAATATCTGAGGGAGGGCTCATGAGCGCTGTGGTTATAATCATATACGCGTTTCTGGTCATAGGGGTTATTTTCAACCTGTTGGGGTCAGTCGCCCTTTTGAGGTTTCCAGATGTCTACACGCGTCTGCACGGCGCCACCAAGTGCACCACCTTCGGATCGATCTTCACCACCCTTGCTGTGATCGTTTACGGGATATGGAACGGCGGGGGGAAGTATTGGACGCTGGCAGTTCATGCTTTCGTCGCTCTGATCTGTCTGCTGTTGACCAACCCCACGAGCGCACACGCCATCGCACAGGCGTCCCATCGCATCGGCATCAGACCTAAATATGCCGTGGTTGATAGGCTGGAGGAGAGGGAATGAAACTCTTCGATGTGTTTCACGCTTTAAACCTTATATTGATGGTTCTATCGGGATGGCTGGCGGTCAGGCTGCGTGACCTTTTGACCTCCATCATAGCGCTCGCCGCTCTGAGCTTGCTGCTGTCGCTCGAGTTCTATATCCTTCAGGCGCCGGATGTCGCCATAGCCGAGGCCGCCATCGCTGCGGGATTGAGCACCGCCATCTTCGTGCTGACCATCCGCAGAACGCGCCGGAGGGAGGAGGAGAGATGAAAAAAGGGCTGGGCTTTTTCTCGCTTGTGATCCTCATAGCCTCGATGATCGGCGGTTTCATGCAGGTGCATGATTTCGGGAAACCCCTCAGGACTGAGATGGACGATTACTTTATAGCGAACTCACAGGTGGAGGTGGCAGCCAACAACGCCGTGACGGCCGTGGTGTTCGATTACAGAGGATTCGACACCTTAGGTGAGGCAACGGTGCTCTTTGCCGCTGTGATAGGGGTCGCCACCGTCTTGAGGAGGATGAAGGGATGAATGGGATGTCCAAGATCGTCCGGACGATGGCCAGACTGCTTTATCCCTTCGTTCTGGCCTTCGGGGCGTATATCGTTATGCACGGCCATCTCACCCCAGGCGGTGGATTCCAGGGAGGAGCGGTCATCGCCTCCGGATTGGCGATGATGGTGGTCGCCTTCGGTCGGAGGAGCGAGAAACACGTCAGGGAAGGGGTTCTCTCCGTCATCGAGGATTTCGGAGCGCTGGCCTTCCTGGGATTGGCCTTCTTAGGAATCGGCACAACCTTCTTCTACAACCTGATCGCTAACTCCGGGTGGCTCTTCGGATCGTCGGTGAGCTATGGTTCAAATCCCGGATATCTCAACACCGGCGGCACGCTGCCGTATATGAACTGGGCCGTAGGACTCAAGGTTCTGGCCGGCCTGGGAAGCATCGTGGTGCTGATGGCCTTTGTCTTCGGGGAGGATGAGGATGAAGATACTGCTTGATCTGCCTTATATCTCCTGTGCGCTTCTGATAGGGTTCGGAGTTTACGCCGCCATATTCAAGAGCAACCTGATAAAGATCGTCATCGGTCTGTCGCTTGTTGAAAGGGGGGTTAACCTGTTCCTGGTATCCCTGGGATATCGGGAAGGGGCGAGGGCTCCGATATTCACCTACGCTCCAACGGAGAACATGGTCCTCCCAACCCCTCAGGCTCTGACACTTACAAGCATCGTGATAGGGCTGGCGACGACAGCCTTGATGTTAGCTTTCTGCATCCAGGTCTATAGAAAACATGGCACACTTGAATCCGATAGAATCGCCAGAAAATTGAAGGAGAAATCGGAATGAGCATAGTCGAACATTCACCGGCCCTTCTCGTCGGCATACCCCTTTTGGCCGCTTTCGCAACGCCGCTTATAAGTAAGGCTTCGGGTAAGTTGAGAGATATCTTCGTTTTCCTGTGTTTAGCCTTCATCTTCGCCCTCGCAGTCGTTCTGATATCGGACGTGATCCAGAACGGAACCAGGGTGTACGTCATGGGCGGCAAACTCCCCAGTCTGACCCTTCCAAGCGGCAAAACCTTCCCGATAAGGATAATTTTGGAACCGGATGCGATGAGCGCCCTCATGGTTCTGCTGACGGCTTTGATCGGCCTGATCGGTTTTCTCTATTCGCTGCAGTTCATAAGGGCCGAAGGGGCACCTGATAAGTTCTATACCCTCTTCATGCTGCTGATCGCCGGGATGCTCGGGCTGGAGATGACGGGGGATCTGTTCAACTTCTTCGTCTTCTTCGAGATCACCTCCATAGCTGCCTGTGGGCTCGTCGGGTTCAGGATATCCGAGGCGACCTCATCCGTGGCGGCCTTCAGAACGATGACCATCTACACCCTGAGCGGGTTGATTCTGCTTCTGGGAGTCGGGTTGCTCTACGGGGAGTACGATGCCCTCAACATCGCATATATCGCCTCAAAGCTCAGCTTCAGCGGCGTGGATAAGCTTGCTCTGGCCCTCTTCATCGGTGCACTGCTGATGAAGATAGGTTCCGTTCCCGCTCACATGTGGGTTCCCGACGCGTACGGTGAATCGCCCGCACCCGCCACCATCGCGCTGGTGATCAACACACAGGCGGGGCTTTACGGCCTTCTGAGGGTGTGCTTCACGCTTTTCGGCGTGTCAAGAGCGGCCCATATCGGCTGGTTGTTGGCCATCATCGGCACCATCTCGATCCTCGTCGGCGTGTTGGCATCCATCTATCAGAACGACCTCAAACGGCTGATAGCATACACTGCCGTCTCACAAACGGGATACATGCTCATGGCTTTAGGAGCCGGAATGGCCGCCAAAGGGGAGTTAGGGTTCGGACGGACGGCGCTTGAGGGAGGGGTATTCCACATATTCAACGACGTCATATCCATGGGTTTGGTCTTTTTGTGCGCTGGGATGATATATCGGGCGACGGGAATCAGAGACCTGAACAAGCTGGGGGGATTGGCAGGTAAGATGAGATGGATCGCCGTCCTGTTCCTCATAGGAGGATTAGCCGTGGCCGGTCTACCGCCCTTTAACGGGTTCGCCTCAAAGCTGATGATATACGAGTCCGTCTACAAGCTCAATCCTATATTCTCAGCACTCGCTCTCCTCTGCAGCATAATCCTTCTGGGCGTTTACGTCAGGCTCTTCTACTCCATCTTTCTCGGCTCGAAGCTCGTTGAACCTCAGAGGATACCGAAGGGCATGATACTCGCCTCATCCCTGCTGGCCCTTCTGATAATCGGTATAGGGCTTCTGCCGGGGATGGTGGTTAAATCCCTGGTTTCGCCCGCCGTCGGCGCCCTCATGGATAAAGCCGGTTACATCGGCAAGGTGATCGCTGGAGGGATGTGACGATGTTGGACGTTCTGAAATTGAACACCGGTTACGGGTTTTGGACGCCGCTAGTTCTCCTGGCATCAGGGGTCATAGCCTGTCTGGTGGTGCTGATCATCCGCTCTTTCGGCGAAAAGAGGTATAAGCCGAAGACGGAACAGACCCTTCCCTTCCTCTCGGGGGCAGGCGTCACTGACCCCTCGGCGCTGAAGGTCAGTTCGAAGAACCTATACTGGGGATTCACCCAGGGATTGAGCTCGGTCTTTAATGGACTGAAAGGGTTTCATTCAGGGGATGTGAACGATTTCGTAACCTGGAGCATCGCCCTGATGGCCTTAATACTACTAGTTATGCTTGTTCGGTGATCGATATGGCGAAGAAAAAACTTTCCAAGTTGAAAAGGGCGCTTTGGGTATTCCACGTGAACACCGGTTCATGTAACGCCTGTGACATCGAGATCATAGCGGCTTTGACGCCCAGATATGATGTGGAGCGGTTCGGGATAAAGCTTGTGGGTAGCCCCCGTCACGCCGATGTGTTGGCGATCACGGGGCCGGTTACCGCTCCCATGAAGGATAAGCTCAAAAGAATCTACGAGCAGACTCCCGATCCGAAGGCTGTCGTTCTGGTGGGCGACTGTGGCCTTTCAACCGGCGTCTTCCACGACTCATATAACATCGTCGGACCGGTGGACGAGATCATACCGGTTGACGTTTACGTGCCGGGATGTTCGGCAAGGCCCGAGGCTATCATAGAGGGCGTGGTCAAAGCCATAAAGAAGCTGGAGGATCTGGAGGAGACAGGATGAGTCCGGATGTGATAGTGAACGCTATCTCAAAGGTGCTGCCCGACGTGGAGGAGAGGCTCACGGTCAGGGAGAGCCAGCAAACGGCATTCAGACTATATGTGGAGATACCTCCTGAAAGGCTTAAGGATGTGGTCGAGGCGATGGCAGGAATCGAAATACCCCATTTCTCCGCTATCTCCGGCGATGACCTCGGAGATTCGATCGAGCTGAGCTATCACTTTGCTATGGGATGTCAGGATAACAGGGGCGAAGTGGTGACCGTGCTCAGGATGAAGCTACCCAAGGATAACCTGAAGCTACAGAGCCTGACCGATCTGCTGCCCGGCACCATGACGGCCGAACGAGAGGCCAGGGAGTTCTGGGGGGTGGAGTTCGAGGGGTTGCCCGACAAGAGACATATCTTCCTCCCAGAGGATTTCCCGGAGGACGTCCATCCTTGGCGTAAGGATGAAAAAGGTCTAAAGGGGATGATAGGCGATGAAACAGGTGATCAATAGAGATACCGTATACACGGTTCCGATCGGACCGATCCACCCTGCCCTGAAAGAGCCGATCAGGTTTACCTTCACCATCGACGGAGAACGGGTCGTCGACGTGGATATCAAGCCGGGATGGAACCACAGGGGGATAGAGTTCCTCGGTCGAAACAGAAACCTGCTCCAGGATCTATATCTGGCCGAGCGCGTCTGTGGGATATGCTCGGTGTCGCATGCCATAGCCTTCTCCCTGGCCGTCGAGGAAGCCGCTGGGATAACCCCTCCTCCCAGAGCAGACTACATCAGGGCGATCGTGGCGGAACTTGAGAGGATACATTCACACATACTGTGGGTCGGAGTAGCCGCTCACGAGCTCGGATTCGATACCCTGCTTCATATCTCATGGCAGATACGCGAGAAGGTCATGGACATGCTGGAGGCGATCACCGGAAACAGGGTTATGTACGCTATGCCGACGATCGGCGGCGTCAGACGGGATATAACCGATGACCTTGCGCGACAGATCGAGGATGGATTGAGCTATTATAGGGAGGTCTATGAAAAACTGGTCGATCTCTTCCTGAGGGACGGAACGATAAAGATGCGATGCGTTAACGTCGGTCTGCTAAGCGAGGACGAGGCGGAGAAGCTCTTCGCCGTGGGGCCTACGGCGAGGGCGTCGGGATTGAAAAAGGACGTGCGATACACCTCACCCTATATCGCTTACAGGGATATAAAGGTGGAGCCAGTCCTGCCGAGCGATTTCGGCGAGGAGATCAGGGGGGACGTCTACGACAGGATAGTGGTCAGGATACTCGAGGTGAAGCAGTCGGTTGAGATTATCGCTCAGTGTCTGGAACGGATGCCCGATGGCGATATAATGTTCGAGAAGAACCCCACCAAGCTTCTAGCGAAGCTTAAGGCGGCTGAGGGTGAAGGGATCGGCAGAGTAGAGGCCCCGAGGGGAGAGGTGTTCCACTACGTCAGGTTGGTCGCCAAGAGCGATCCACCGGTGACGTGGAAGGTTAAAACTCCCACGTACAGCAACCTGATGAGCTGGGTTCCCATGTTCAGGGAGGCTCAGATAGCCGATATTCCGCCGATAATCGCTTCCACCGATCCATGTATCGCTTGTACGGATCGGGTTGTGATCCTCGATGAGGATGGGCGTCAGATCATGGACGCCAAGGAACTACATCGTCTCAGCGTAGAAAAAACCCGGAGGTTAATGGGAGAATGAGCCTTGTCTATGGGCTGATATGGAGTTTGGTAGGCTCCTTTCTGGCGATAGCTGTCAGCCTTCTCTATAAAGGGTTTGACAGGAAATTTGCCGCCAGGTTTCAGGGGAGGATCGGGCCTCCGATAAGGCAGCCCTTCTTCGACGTGAGCAAGCTCATGGTCAAGGAGAGCATAGTGCCGGATACTGCCATCGGATGGCTCTTCAACAGCATGCCGATCATGGCCCTGATCGCTTCCATCCTGCCCTTTATGTTCATGCCGATTCCGCATAAGGCGGTTCTGGAGGGGCACGGCGATCTGATACTGCTGCTGTATCTGTTCGCCATGCCGGCGTTGTTCATGATCGTGGGTGGGCTCTCCTCCGGATCGCCCTATGCCGTCGTAGGCGCTCAGAGGGAAATGGTGATGATGATGAGCTATGAGCTGCCCCTGGCGATAGCCATCATCGGGGTGGCCTACAAGCTCGAACATCTCTATCCCGGAGGGCACGCCTTCTCTCTGAGCTATGTGGCCTCACATCCGATGTGGCTCCAGATGGGGCCGCTTGGAATTGCAGGCATGGCGATCCTGGCCTTAACGCTTTTGGCAGTGACGCCCGCCGAGATGTCCAAGATCCCCTTCGACGTCCCCGAGGCGGAGACCGAGATAGCCGGCGGTTTGTTGGTCGAGTATTCGGGCAGAAATCTGGCCCTCTTCTACATAGCCGATACGGTGAAATCCCTGGCCTTTTCCATCCTGCTGATCCAGCTCTTCGTCCCCTACGGGCTGAGCGGGCCTCTTGGGCTGGAGGGAATCTCCGCCGGGTTGGTCGACCTCGCCTTCCTGCTGTTCAAGGCATTCCTGGTGATGATCGGCGCTATAACCCTCGTGAGGGTTGCGTTCGCCAGGTTTAAAATCGATCAGGTAACTAGGTTTTTCATCATTCTAGTGAGCTTGACCGGATTGGCCGGTTTGATACTTATCTCGATAGACGTGGTGATGTGAATGGTAGTCCATGAACTTATAAGAAGGTTGCTCGTAAAGCCCATAACTAACAAGTTCCCCGCCAAGTATCTTCCCAGGTCGGTGAACGGGTTTCTGGAGAAGGTGAGCTCGGGGAAGGCGAAGATAATACCTCCAATTCCTACTCCGCCGAATTTCAGAGGTAAGCTTCAATACGATAGGGAGAGCTGTAGAGGATGCGGCGTGTGCGTTCGGGTATGCCCTGCCGACGCCATAGAGCTGAAGAAGGAGGAGAAGAAGATCAAGATCTACATATCCCGCTGTGCCTTCTGCGGCCAGTGTGTTGATGCCTGTCCCTTCGGTTCGCTCTCCATGGATCCTGAGCAGTTTATGCTCAGCGATTACGACAGGCTCTCACCTAATCTCGTGGTCGAATAGATATGGGAACGGGCGAGCGGCGAAGAAGATATAATTCGCCACTCGCCCGTTTGCCGATTTAGGAGAGCGGAAGCTTGATGGTTTTTCCCGTGTCAGCGGAGATAAGTCCTGCCTCCAATATCTCCTGAGCGTCTCGGCTCACCTCCATGCTACACATCCCCTCCGGTTTCTCGCCCGTCTCGAGGCAATGTATCAGATATTCAGGGCCGTTTCTCCTGCCTTCCG
>CAZHVH010000124.1:0-8478 GCA_964535855.1 uncultured bacterium | reverse complement strand
CCGCCTCCTGTCTCCTATCGGTGATAACCGCTACACTCAAGGGAAATAAGAGCGAAGTTGATATAAGGGGATTGGAATGGAAAAATTGAATCGTATTACGATCAACCCTGATATTTGCCTTGGACAACCTACTATTCGAGGTATGAGGATCACGGTGAGTGTGATCCTCAAGATGCTGGCAGGTGGCAGTTCGGTTCAAGAGGTGCTGGAGGCATATCCCGAATTAGAGGAAGAAGATGTAAGGCAGGCGATCAGATATGCGGCTTGGGTCGTCTCCGATCAGATCCACGTGGTGCCGAGGGCATCGGGTTAAAGGCAGTGTCAACGATGCGTTTCCTGGCCGATATGAATATTTCTCCTAAGACAGTTGAGGTTCTACAGCGCCAGGGGTGGGATATCATTAGAGTTTCCCAAGTCCTATCGGCAGATGCTTCAGATCGAGAGGTTTTAAACTTTGCCCGGCAGGAAGGCAGAATTTTGATCACGCAGGACTTGGATTTCTCGGCTATCTTAGCATTGGAGGGTTATGATCGGCCCAGTTTGATCACTCTGCGGCTTACCATTTCCGATCCGGAGATTATCACCCGAAGATTGCTGGAGACTCTTCCACGATTAGAACAGATTCTCCAGAGAGGTTGTGCTATAACGGTCGAGGACGTAGCTGTGCGCGTTAGAAAACTGCCGATAAGCGGTTTTTAGAAGGGTGCTGCAGGAGATGGCTGACGGTGTTGCTTCTGAAGCTGCTCAAATTGATCTGAGCTTTCGGACGCTTTACACTTGACATCCTCTTCGGATTGTTGTATTCTTTAAATCGCAGTTTTCATGAGGGGCGTTGTGCCCTTTGAAAAGGTGGTCATTTTCAGAATCATCGGAGAGAGATGGGATGGAGGAGAGGGATAAGTTTTCATCAGTTGGTTCCCCTCAGGGGGAAGGAAAAGAGCTTGGGAAGTTTAACAAAAAAGGAGGTAGGTGGATGAAAATCAGTCTGAAACTGATAGCTCTAGTTGCCCTATTGGGCTTCGTTGTCTTTGGGGCGATGAGCTACGCGCAGAACCCTTCCATCACCTTGAATCCCACCCAGGGAACGGTGGGAGAGATGCTGACCGTGGAGGGTTCTAACTTTGATCCGAATACGGTGATCGGAAATCTCACCTTCGGCGGAATCACGATCACCCGATCGCTTCATAACCTATCCGGTGATATCGAAGGTGATGCCGTTAAAACCAAAAGCGATGGCACCTTCTCGGTTTCCTTTGTTGTCCCTGAACATACCGGTGGAACCGTTCAGGTCAAGGTCTTCGGCGTAACGGCGAACTATACCCTTAATGAGAAGATCGAATCCGTCAGCCCCACGGTTGTGCACGTAGGAGATTCCATCAGCGTTAGAGTAACAGGGCTTAAGGCCGATACAAACTATAAGATCAGAATAGGTAAGAAGGATGATGGAAATCCACAGGAGACGGGTGATTTCAAGCCGGGTGGGAACGGCAGCAAAACCGTAAGCGCCACTGTCGGAAATCTCCCCTTCGACCGCAATCTCGTTGATAACGTCGTCGAGCTCAGGCTGAGCGGAAATACGATCGCAACCTATCCTATTTACATTATCCCAAAGCTCGTGAAGCCGGATCAGGTCAAGCATTATAAGAGGAACGGCGATCCTGTAACTGTTGTAGGTAAAGGGTTCAAGGCAAACAGCAGCGTTACCGTGAAGGTCGGCGCTCAATCGTACACTGCTTCCACTGATAATAAGGGATACTTCAGCATTGATTGTCAGATAACCGAGGATCAACCGTGGAAATCCAGCATAACTGTCAAAGCGACTGTCAGCGACTATGGAGTTTATTCCGGGGATTATCCTGCTCCTTCTGCCATCGTGATAGATCCGACTATAGAGGTATTTGCTAAAGTTGGTAATAACTGGGTCGATGCGTCGGGACAGGTCCTCACAATAGGCGATGAGCTGAAGGTTGTAGGGCATAACTTCTATTGGCTTGATAAGGATCACAAGGACAGCGTGAGCATATATGTTGAGAGCGAGTCAGTTGCTTCGGCAACCGCTACAAGTAATGGAACGTTCGAGAAAACCTTCTCACTCAAAGCTTTCCCGCAGAGCGGCTATTTCACGGTTAAAGCCAGGGGAAGTGTCTCGGCCACCGATGCAACCTACACGATATTGTACTCCTCGCCCGTTACCTCTGAGAGGGTGATCCTCAGCAAGTCCAGCGGGGCTCCCGGTAGCACGATCGAAGTTACCGGAGTTGGATTTGATCCCAATACCGATCTCGGATATATCCAGTTCGGATCGTTAGGGCCCGAAAATAGAATGAAGAAACCGGACGGCACGGATGCCACAGCTATGACCGATGAAAACGGGAGCTTCGGTCCGATAGAGGTCGTAATACCTGACAACATCCCCGGCGGAGCTAGGAATATCTTCACCTCAGAAAGACCCGATGTTAGGGCTACATTCACCGTGACGCCAAGTATATCGATTACGTATGTCTCCATTCACGTGGGAGAGGCGCTTACGATCACCAAGATAAAGGGATTTTCGCCCAGTGAGGACGTGAGCATAAGGATAGCCGGGGTTGAGGCTGCCAAGGTTAAGGTCGATGGAAACGGCGTAAAGGAGAATTTCACCGTTACCGTTCCGGAGCTTCCCTACGGCAAAAAGAACGTCACCGCATACGGACTGACATCGCTCACATCGGCCTCTAAGGATGACGCGATAAAGATCGTTAACAGCATCTCGGCGAACCCCGGACCGAGCACCGTCAAAGTTGGTGATTCGATAACCGTCACCGGTAAGGGATGGGCCGCCAATGGAAGCATCAAAATAACCTTCGGTGGCGTTACGGTCTGGGAAGGCAATGCGAACGATAAAGGCTCCTTCCCTAAATCCTTCAATGTACCTTATATAGCTCAGGCTTCCAATACCGTCGATCTGGTGGTTGAAGGCGGTGGAGTCGATAGCGGAGACAAGACGAAAACCCTCTCCGGTTATACCGTCGTAAGCCGGAGCACGGATGAGCCGATAGCCGGCTTGTCTAAATCGGAAGGTGTGGTCGGAGAGGAGATCACAGTATATGGATTCGATGTTACGGGTGATTTCGGAGATCTCAGATTCGACGATACCCTGATTCCCGTTGACGTCAATAACGATGGCGCGGCCGACTGGACGGACACCGATGGAGATGGCGTAGTCGATCCCGACGAGCAGCCGAATGTGACGGGATTCCCCATCAGGTTCTGGGTTCCCACTGTTCCCGGCGGTAGACATTACATCAGATTAGCTAATAGCTCAGTACCCTTCGATGTCAAAGGGAGCATAACCTCATATCCAACAGGCGATCAAAAGGTCGGAGATAAAATCGAGATCAAGGTTAAGGGGTTCAACGGCACGGTTGATGTTTATATCGGCGATGTCCTCGCCAGATCCGGTCAGTCATTGGGAGGAGATGGAACAGCCGATATTAAAGATATCGTCATACCTCAGATACCTTTCGGCAGAGCGAAGATAAAGGTTGTGGGCTCCGCTGGAGGCGGTACCGCTGAGGTAGATGGCCCGTTTATCGTCCCGAAGATCACGCTTACGCCCTCTTCCGGATATAACGGAACTGAGGTAACGATTAAGGGCTATGGCTTCAAAGCGGGCGAGAACGTCCGGCTGGAGATGAACGGAAGCTACATCGGCAGCGATGTGACGGACGACACCGGCTACTTCGAGTACACCAAGAAGATAGAGAACCAGCCTGCCGGCACCAAGACGTTCAGCGCTAGAGGGCTTCTCTCCTACACCGAACGGCCACAGGTTTATCCGGTCACAGCGGACTTCACCGTGCACGGCTCGATAAAGTCCATCTCCAAACTCAGCGGGCCCTATGGCACCGAGGTCTCGGTTACGATTGAAGGGTATGGCACAGATCAGAGTGCCGTGAGCGTGAACTTCGGCGGAACCGATATAACTCCGACCTTCGATGCGGGAACCGACTCAACCATAGGGAAATACGTCCTGAAGTTCACGGTGCCGAATGTCCGACATGGCTCCACTGTGGTCACCATAGCCGATAACTCTGAGAGAAACATCTTCACCTTTGGAGTCACCAGCAAAATCTCAGCTCCCTCTACTGTCTATGTGGGCGACAAGATCACCGTTGAAGGATGGGGATTTGAACCGGGGAGCGTCACGATAGATTACGCCGGTCATACAGGCATAGCAACGGCTAGTGTCAATGACAGCGGCTACTTCAAGGCGGAGAACGTCCAGATACCCGCCACTCCATATGGCAACCACGATCTCGTAGCAAGACAGGCAGCTACGTCGGCTAAGAAGACGGTTAAAGTTGAGAGGAAAATATCAAAGAGCGTTACCAGCTACGAGCACGGCACAGGGAACAAGACTCAGGTCTATGTCGGGGAGACGCTGAACGTCCAGGGAACCGGATTCGAGGCCAATATAAGCCTGAACGTCAAGTTCGGCGGAAAGAAGCTATCAGGTGTTTCCAACGCTGTGACCGATGCCAACGGCTCCTTCTCTCTGAGCTTCGTAGTTCCCGACGTGGTCTATGGCAACTACGAGACGAGAATCTACTATGATGATTGGAAGGACGACAAGTCCATATCTGCCGGCACGCTGGAGATCAAGCCGTTCATAACGGTTTCCGACAGCACGACGGGCACGGGAGTTCCCACCGGTAAGTCGGGTTCGGTGATCACGATCGAGGGTAAGGGGTTCCCCTCCGGCGATGGAAAGCTCTATTATGCCGGTGTAGAGATCGCTGATATCCATGCCGATGGGAACGGCGATTTCACTAAGACGATCACCATGCAACCCAACCTGCCGATAGGCAGGTATGATATAACGGCGACAATTGGGGGCAGAAGTGCCAGCAAAGCCTTCATCTACTCCGGCGGCGGCCCGACGCTCTATGCCTCCACCGGTGAAGCGACGCCCGGACAGAAGATCAAAATCTATGGCACGGGATACTCGCCGGGCGCATCGCTCGGACAGGTGAAGTTCGGCGGCGTCACGGTCAGCAGCGATATTACGGCCAACGCAAACGGCGCCTTCGAGGTCGAGATCACCGTCCCGGATGTGACTTATGGCTCGAAGTCCGTCACCCTCTCGGCTGCAAGCGGCAGCACCAACGTCACGGTTAAACCTGTCATCTCTATATCCCCTGATAAGGGATTTGTGGGGTCCAGAATCTACGTGACGGGTAAGGGTTATAAGCCCGGTAAGGACATAACGCTCAGGTTCGATAACTCCACGGTGGTTCCCGGTTCGACCTATGACCTGAAGGACGAAGGTGCTGGCTCTCTGAGATATGAAGACAGCACGTATAAGGCCATACGTTCAGACGGAAACGGCGTCTTCCAGGTCTCTTTCAAGGTTCCGGCCAAGTTCAAAGGCGGGAAAACCGTAGAGGCTAGCTTTGAGAGCGGTTCTGCGTCCAAGACCTTTACCGTTGAGCCCAGGATAATCTCGGTTAGTCCTTCCAATGTCTATTACGGTACCAGTCTAAGGGTTAAAGCTGACGGTCTGCCTCAGCCTACAAGCTCTGTAGAATTGATCTTTGGATCTCAATCTCAGGCCTTCACCACCGGTGATATCGTCAACGGTTCCTTCGATAAGACGGTGACGATCGGCGATCAGAAATACGGGAGCAAGACGGTCAAGATCAAAGTCGACGGCGCTGAGGTCAAGGATAGCGCGGGGAACACCATAACCGGTTCCTTCCAGATGAAGCCGTCCCTCACGGTTAGCAGAGTTACGGATACCAGGGGCGATAAGACCAAGTTCAACTATACCGGTCATGGCTTCTCGAAGGGAGACGTCCACGTCGTTCTCGGTTCTAAAGACATAAAGGTCTCAGCCAGCGATAACGGAGCGTTCACCGGCACTTCCGATGAGATTGGCAGCCAGCCCGGCGGAACGGTTCAGGTCAGGGCAACCGGATCGAGCGGTGAATCGGCAAATGCCTATCTAACCATTCTGCCCAGGATCGAGATCTACAAGAAGAACGAGACCACCTACTACGTCGGCACCAGCGTGAGGGTGAAAGGTTATGGATTCATCCCCGGGGAGAACGTCGGCATCTATGAGGCTGGGACGCTGAGAACCAGTGACACGGCCAACGGCAACGGCGAGATAGATACCTCCTTCCCTGTTCCGGACGGCGCTTACGGCAATAGGTCGGTCAGGGCTATAGGTCAATTCTCCTCGAATGATGAGGGCTACACAGTTAATCCGAAGATCACTTCTGTCTCGCCGACAACCGGTTATGAAGGAACCCCCGTCAGGGTTCAGGGCAACGGCCTGATGCACGGACAGGCTTACACGCTCTCGCTGCCCGGAGCTCCTTCCATCACCGATAACCTCGGCGACGGCAAGTTCGACGTCACCTTCAATCTGGGCGATGCCGCCGAAGGCCCGATGGACGTCACGCTCGGCGGTTATACCTATCCGCAGAAGTTCGTCTACTCGAAGGCCGCCACGGCATATCAGAACGTGGGCAGGATCCTTGCTGAGGGGACCAACTTCCAGATAGGAAAAGAGGTCAAGGTCAGAGGTTACTCCTTCCCCGCGAACTACAATGTGGGTAATCTGAAGCTGGGAGAGAGGATAATCACCGGGTTAACGGATATCGGCGCCGGCCAGGTGATCTTCGACCAGATTACGACTGACGGCAACGGTGCCTTTGAGGTTAAGTTCACGGTTCCCGATCTTCCCGGCGGAAGTTATAGCATCAGCGTGACGAATATCACCCCCGCGCAGGTCGGTTCCATAAACGTTGTGCCTTCCATCTCCCTAAGCCCGTCCAGCGGTCCTAACGATGTGTGGATCAGGGTTGAGGGTAAAGGATATCAGCCGGATCAGAACATCGGGAGGATAAAGTTCGCCGGAGCTGCCGTTGATGATATCAGGTCTGCCGGGGTTGGATCGGTTTCCGATAAAAAGGTGAAGGTCAACTCTGCCGGTAAGTTCGCCGTCGAGATTAAAGTCCCATACAAACCTGAGGGCAAATACACTGTGTCTGACCAAAACGATCTGGCGAGCGCTGAGTTCAAAGAGACTGGCCACGCCACAATTGTCAAACTGAGTCCGTCGACCGTTCACGTTGGAGATATCCTGACGATAGGAGTTCAAGGGTTCCCGGCCAATGTGGCGTTGAAGGCTAAAATTGGCGGCGTGGATGTCACAGGGGCCACCTCTGGCGGCGACGGCAAGAAAGAATGGACGGTTGTAGTGCCCGTGATAGCCGGTGGCTCGCAGACGGTCAGGGTTTGGACTGAAGCCAGCAATACCGATGAACAATCCACAGAATCCACGATCACGATCGTCCCGAAGATCACATCTGTCAACCCGCTTAATGGCGTCAAAGGCGATACCATAGATGTTACCGGAACAGGATTCGGCGCTAGCGAACAATTGACGGTCTGGCTCGACGATCAGCAGGTGCCCAACGCTCTTGGCTCCGCCAGATCCGATGGAACCTTCCTGGTCTCCTTCACCGTACCTGATCATCCCTATGGCAACGCCACGATCACGGTTAAAGGGCATACCGGAGCTCAAGCCTCCTATCCCGTTTACTTCAAGGTCAACAGCAAGATCAGCGTCACCCCAGTCAAGGATAACCAGCTCAAAGGCACCTACGCCGATGGACCTGTGACGATTGTCGGCTCTGGATTCATCGCCGGCGATAACCTGACGGTTAAGTTCACCGGCGCTACCTCAAAGACGGTCCAGGTCGCCGATGATGGCTCGTTCACAGCGCAGTTCGACTTGGCTGAGATAACGAGAGGAGCTAAGACGATCAGCGTTGAGAGCCCGACCAATGACGACACAAATCGGTCAACTACGTTCACGGTTGAACCCTATCTGAGGTTGAGTCCGTCGAGCGCACTGCCTGGCGCGGATGTCGTGGTTGAAGGTTATGGGTTCGATCCGGGAGGACCCTACAGCACGGTAACGCTCAAGGTTGATACTCAAACGGTCGCGACTAACATCGATGTTAGCTCCGGAGGTCATTTCGGTCCTGTTACAATTACAGTTCCGTCCATGGCTCCTCATGATGCTTATGTCCATGCCTATCAAGCTGGTATAGAGATAAAGAGCGAGAAGCTCGTGATTCAGCCCGGTGCTGGTGAGATAACGGTTGATCCGACATCAGGCAATATCGGAACCCAGGTCTCCGTCACCGCTCCCGCCGCGACGTTTAAAGCTGGTGAGGCCATTGACCTCTATTTCGCCGGATCGAAGATGCTGACGAAGGGCGCTGGAAATGACGGCAGCTTCTCAGCCTCATTCACAGTTCCGGAGGGCATCCCGGGCGGCGTTAAAGTGGTTGAAGCTCGAAGCGAGACGGTCTCCAAGCAGGCCAACTTCACGCTCAATCCGAAGATCACAGGTTTCTCGCCAACTGAAGCCACGATCGGCTCCATCGTCACCGTTACAGGTAACGGCATGGGCGCTAA